>JAHEXO010000180.1 GCA_023252065.1 Nocardioides sp.
CGGCGAGGGTGACCGGCAGGCCGGAGCCCTGGAGCTCTTGGGCGATCTGCAGCCCGCTGGCCGAAGCGCCTACGACCAGCACCCCTCCTGGTGGTAGCTGGTCGGGGTTGCGGTACTGCAGGGCGGTGATCGACTTCAGTCCCGGCAGCCGCCGGGCGACGGCGGGGACGTACCCCCGGGTCATCCCCGCCGCCAGCACGAGGGTGCGCGCGTCCCAGCGGCCGTGGTCGGTGTCCACCTCGAATCCGACACCACCGGGGCGAACCCCGGTGACCGTCGTCCCGGTGACCACCGGGACCGCGGACGCCGCGGCGTACCCGGTGACGAGATCGGCGACCCCGGCAGCAGCGAGGTACCCATCGGGGTCGTCGCCCTCGTAGCTCCAGCCTGGGAGGCGGGTCATCCAGTTCGGGGTGAGCAGGTGCAGCGAGTCCCATCGCTGCGTCCGCCACGAGTTCGCCACCTCGCCACGCTCGAGGACCACGTGGTCGATCGAGCGTGCGGAGAGGTGACGACTCATCGCGAGACCGCAGTGTCCGGCCCCGACCACGACTGCGGTGACGCTCGGCATCAGACCACGGTGACGGTGACGTCGGTCGGGTTCGTCACGATGTCGAAGACGGCGGACCTCTTCTGGGACTGCGCCACCAGTGCGCGGATGTCCTCCTCGGACGCGTCGGCATCGATCTCGTAGTCGACCTTGACCCCGCTGAAGCCGTTGCGGACCTCTGGGTCGGCGCCGAGGATGCCGTGCAGGTCCATGTCGGCCGACACGGTGGCCTTGACCGAGCGCAGCTGGATCTGCCGCTGCTGGGCGACCGCGGCGACACCGGCAGTGAGGCAGCCGCCGAGACCGACCAGGACGTACTCGACCGGGGTGGCCCCCAGGTCCTGGGACGCGAACTGCAGCGGGTGGTCGGTGTCGAAGGTGAACGACTCGTGGTGTACCTGCTCGTCCGAGAAGCCGTAGAAGCCCTCGACCTCGGATCGGCTGTGGGTGCCGTTCTGCCAGGTGACCGACGAGCGCCACTGGAACTGGGCGATCTCGGGGTTCTCCGTGATCGCGGCTCGGGCGCCGAGCAGTGCGTCGACATCGACGCCGTTGTCGATCGGTGCGGTCGTGATGGTCATGGTCTCTCCGTCCTCGGCCGGTGGCCGATGTGGTGCGCGTGATGAGGCGTTCACGTTCGCCCGGACGGCACCGTCGTCGCATCCGGAGACCCCCCTAGTCCTGACCTGCCTCGGGGCTGGGCGGCATAGACTCCGTCCGTGCTGCTGGGGAGGGACTCAGAGCGCGGGGCCGTCAGCCGTCTGGTCGCGACGGCCAGGCTGGGAGCCGGCGGCACCCTCGTGATCATGGGCGAGCCGGGCGTGGGGAAGACCGCGTTGCTCGAGGACACCCTCGCCTCCATCGGCGAGATGCACGTGCTCCGGGCCACCGGCCTGGAGGCCGAGCGCCACATCCCCTTCGCCGGGCTGCTGCAGCTGCTGCGTCCGGCCCTGCCGCTTCTCGAGGGCCTGTCCACCCCGCAGGCGGCGGCGCTGTCCGGCGCCCTGGCGCTCACGGACGCAGCCGCGGAGAGCGGCGACCGGTTCGTCATCGGCGCAGCCGTGCTCAGCCTGCTCTCCGAGTACGCCGAGCATGGGCCGGTCGCCGTCGTCGTCGACGACCTGCACCTCCTCGACCTGCCCTCGGCCGAGGCGATCGTCTTCGCCGCCCGACGGCTGGCAGCCGACCCGGCCGTGGTGCTGCTCGCGGTTCGCTCCTTCGAGGCGGACCGACTCGTGGCGGGTCTCCCAGTGGTGCACCTGTCCGGGCTCGACGACGACGTGGCCGCCGCACTCGTGACCCAGCAGGCGGGAGGGCCTCTTGCTGCAGGGCGCCTCGCGCCGCTGCTCGCGCTCGCGGAGGGCAACCCGCTGGCGCTGCTGGAGCTCGCCGGCGACGATCTCGATGCTCTTGCTACCGATCCGTCCGAGCTGCCCGCACGGGTACCGGACACCGTCACCGAGGCGTTCGCCCGTCGCCTCGACCGGCTGGACGCGGCGTGCCGCACCGCGCTCCTCATAGCGGCGGTGTGCGGGGGTGACCCCCATGTGACGGGCGCCGCCTGCTCGAACCAGGGCGTCGACGTCGAGGCCCTGGCCGAGGCGGAGGACGCGGGCCTGGTCTCGGTCTCCTCCGGAAGGATCACGTTCCGCCACCCGTTGGTGCGGGCTGCTGTCTACTCCCGAGCAGGAGCCCGCGAACGCAGGGCCGCGCACCGGGCCGTGGCCGACGTCCTGGCCGAAGACGACACCGACCGCCGCGCCTGGCACCTCGCGGAGGCGATGTGGCAGCCGAACGCGGAGGTCTCCGACCTGCTCGCAGCGTCGGCGGAACGCGCGCAGGCTCGTTGGGCGTACTCCGTGGCGTCCGGAGGGTTCGAACGCGCCGCCCGCCTCACCCCTGACCGGGAGCTCCGTGCCGGCCGACTGCTGCGGGCGGCAGAGTCGGCCTGGTCCGCCGGGCTGACGGAGCGGGCGCTCGGACTGCTCGAGGCCCACCGGCGGGAGCGTCCAGGAGACCTCGGACGCATGCGGGAGCTCGCCCTGCGAGGGGCGATCGCGGTCCGCAGCGGTCGCGTGCGGGACGCACGGGAGATGCTGATGGCGGCTGCCGACCTGGCCACTGACCCGAACGAGGAGACCGTCATCCTCGCCGACGCCGTGAGTGCCAACTTCTACCTCGCCGAGGCCGGAGCCGCTGTGTCGCTGGAGCGGCGGCTCGTCGCGTTGGCGCCGAGTGTCACCGACAGCCGCGCTCGGGCACTCGGCCGGATCGCCACGGGCGTGGCGCGCATCCTCGTGGGGCACCCGGGCGGTGCCGACGACCTCCGGGCGGCGGTTCCGCTGCTCGAGGCGACCCCCGTCCTGTACGAGGACCCACTGCGCGTGTCGCTGGTGATGGAGGTGCCGCTGTTCCTACGCGACGGCTCGGGTGGTGGTCCAGACGTCCGGGAGCTCGTCGAGCAGATCCGCGACCGAGCGGGCATCGGAGCGATGCCCGCCGTGCTGTGGCACCTGGCACGCGAGCAGGCCACCACCTCGGCGTGGACGGAGGCGGAGGCCAACTACACAGCGGTCGTGCGCCTGGCAGAGGAGTTGGGACAGACCACGGAGCAGGTGATGGCGCTGGCAGGGCTCTGCTGGCTGGAGTCACGGCAGGGACGCCCGGAGGCGTGTCGAGGGCACGTGGACGAGGTCCTCGGCAATCCCGCCACCACCCACCTGCACATGGCGGAGGCCTGGGTCCGCTACGCCCTCGGAGACCTGGAGCTGTCCCTGGGCGAGCCGGCCAGGGCGGTGAGCACGCTCCGAGAGCTCGTCTCGATGCTCGAGGTGCATGAGCTGGCCGACGCCGACCTGGTTCCGGCGGCGGAGCTCGTGGACGGACTGCTGCGACTCGGGGAGGTGGGCGAGGCACGGGCTGTGGCCTCGTCGTACGAACGCGCGGCCCGCGAGAAGGGGCAGCCCTGGTCGCTGGCCCGCGCGGAGCGCGCCCGCGGGCTGCTGGCGGACGACGTTTCCGCCCCGGCGTGCTTCGACGCTGCGCTCGAGGCGCACGCGGCCACGGTGGACCGTTTCGAGCTGGCCCGCACCCGCCTGGCCTACGGGGAGCGGCTGCGTCGCGCCGCGATGCGCCGGCGTGCGCGCGAGCAGCTCCGGGCAGCCCTCGACGACTTCGAGGACCTCGGGGCCGCACGCTGGGCCGAGCGGACCGCGGCGGAGCTGGCGGCGACGGGGGAGACCGTGCTCCGGCGCGGCGCCGACCCACGTAGCTCACTCACCCCGCAGGAGCTCCAGGTCAGCCTGCTGCTCGTCGAGGGCCGCACGACCCGCGAGGCCGCCGCGGCGCTGTTCCTCAGTCCGAAGACGGTCGAGTACCACCTGCGCAAGGTGTACACGAAGCTCGGCATCGGTTCGCGCTCGGAGCTCGCCCAGCTCCTGCACCCGCCGGTCGGCTCCTAGGGCGTCCCCATCCGGCGCGGGGAGGGCGGACGCGTGGCATGCTCGGCCGATGAGCGACTACCTCGACACGACGGGACGACCCGACCGCATCTCTGGCGGTGTGCAGATGATCCCGGTGTCGACGCCGTCGGGGGAGTTCCGGGTCTGGACCAAGCGGATCGGCAACAACCCCGATCTCAAGGTGCTGCTGCTGCACGGAGGCCCGGGCTGCACCCACGAGTACTGGGAGCCGTGCGACTCGTTCCTGCCCGCCGCCGGCGTGGAGTACTACTACTACGACCAGCTCGGCTCGCACTACAGCGACCAGCCCGACGACCCGTCGTTGTGGACGATCGACCGGTTCGTCGACGAGGTCGAGCAGGTGCGGGTGGCCCTCGGCCTCGACGCGAGCAACCTCGTGGTGGTCGGGCAGTCATGGGGAGGCGTCCTGGCGATGGAGTACGCGCTCGCGCACCAGGAGCACCTGAAGGGCCTGGTGATCTCCAACATGATGGCCAGCGGGGCTGCGTACAACGCCTACGCCGAGAACGTGCTGATGCCGACCATGGACCAGGAGGCGCTGGCCGAGATCAAGCGCCTGGAGGCGGCGGGGGAGACCGACGACCCGTCGTACGAGGCGCTGCTGTTCGAGCACCACTACCGCCACCACGTGTGCCGGATGCCGATCTCGGCGTGGCCCGACCCGGTCGTGCGCGCCCTGGCGCACATCAACCCCGACATCTACGTGCCGATGCAGGGGCCGAGCGAGCTCGGGCTCAGCGGCGTCCTGCTGGACTGGGACCGCACCGCCGACCTGCACCGGATCGAGGTGCCCACGCTGGTGATGGGTGCCGAGCACGACACCATGGACCCCGACCACCTGCGCTGGATGGCCGAGCAGCTGCCGCGCGGGCGTTACCACCACTCGCCTCAGGGCAGCCACCTCGCGATCGTCGACGACCAGGAGACGTGGTTCGCGGGCCTCCTCGAGTTCCTGCGCAGCCTTTGAGCGCCTAGACTGGTCGCATCATGTGGATCGCACGCTGACCTGACTCGCGCCCGCGGCACCGCCCGGCGAGTCTCCCTCCGCAGCAGCGAAGGCTCCGCCATGTCAGCGACCCTCCACCCCCCTCTCCGCATCGACGACCTCGACGTCTGGTTCGGCACCCGGCACGTGCTCCACGGCATCGACCTGGTCGCCGCTCCCGGTCGCCGGATCGGCCTGGTCGGCGAGAACGGCAGCGGCAAGTCCACCCTGCTGCGCGCCGTCGCGGGCACGCTCCCGGGCCGCGCGGTGGTGACCGGTTCGATCGAGCGCCCGGACGACCTCGCGCTGCTGAGCCAGGAGCCCCCGTTCTCGGACGGGCAGACCGTCGCCGAGGTGCTGGCCGGAGCTCTCCTTCCCATGCGCCGGATGGTCGCGGAGGTGGAGCGTCGCGCCCTCGACCTCGGAGACGAGGCCGGCCAGTCGGCGTACGCCGAGGCCCTCGACCGCGCCATCGCCCACGACGCCTGGGACGCCGACCGGCGCGCGGACGAGGCGGCGGAGCGGCTGGGCCTTGGGGGCCTCGACCCGACCCGAAGGATCGGCACCCTCTCCGGCGGGCAACGGACCCGGCT
>JAHEXO010000181.1 GCA_023252065.1 Nocardioides sp.
CGTTCAACGCCCGGGCCCTGCGAACTGTCGAGTCTCTCGGCTTCCAGTGGTTGGGCACCTTCAAGGCGAGCCGCGATGCTCGAGATCTCGTCGTGCTCGAACGGCCCGAGAGCCCCTAGGTGTGACGACTCCCGGAGGCGCACGGGTGCCTGAGTGGGCGTTGAGCAGTGATATCCAAGCGGCGGAGGTTCCACCCCCGTCATCCTGACGTCATGCCTTCTTCGCAGGACCTTCCCACCAGCGGAAGCTCCGACTACGGGCCGCCCTACCCGGCTCCGGTCGAGCGCGAGCCACCGATGAAGCCACGCAACGTCGCGTGGAGCCCGTGGGTGATCGCCCTGGTGGCGGTCTGCGTCCTCGCGGCGCTCCTGCTCGCCGGTGCCTTCGCGGTCTGGCTGTACGTCTGGTCACAGTTCGACGGATGAGTCCGGCCGCGCTCCCAGGTGCCGCCATCCAGTGACTCGTCACTCGACCGAGCGGTCTCGTCCTCTCTGGGTGAGCCTGCGCTGGAGGGTCAGACGCCTCGGTCCTGCCCCCAGCCGAACCCGCTCTCGGCGACGAAGTCCGCCAGGTCGGAACGCAACCGCTCTCGCCAGTCGTCGACGCCGTAGCCCGTCACGTCGCCCTGCACCACCCGATCGGTGAACTCCTCACCGACAGCGGTGAGCGACAGGGTGAGGGAGCCGCCCAGGAGGTGGGGGTCGAAGGACATCGTGAGGGCGGTGACCTCACCGTCCCTGAAGACCGCTCGCACGGCCGGCACGACGACCTCGCTCAGGGCGTCCGCCAGAGTCATCACGCGAGGATGCTACGGCTCGATGTCCGGAGCTGGGCGACCTGCAGCATCGGCGTTCGAGGATCAGTAGGCGTAGTAGCTGTGCCGCGCCTGGTCCTGGTGATCGGTGATCTGCCGGTTCGCGGCCGGCCCGGTCTGCAACGCGGGCGGCAACGCCACCTGGCACTGCGCGCCCACGCAGTCGGCGTACTGCCGCCAGGTGTTCATCAGCAGGTCTCGGAGGTCGTTGGACTCCGGCCCGTTGAGGCTGTTCAGCTCGAGCGGATCGGCCGAGATGTCGTAGAGCTCGGTCTCACCGGTCGAGTAGCGGAACAGGGCGTAGCGGCCGACCCGGATGCCACTGACGCTCATCCCGTTCAGCGTTTCCTCGTCCACCGTGCCGTGCGCATAGTCGCTCTCGCTCATCCGCCCTTCGAGGACCACCGGGCGTGTCCACCCGTGATCGCCGCCGGCGATGGTGCTCCGCAGGCTGTGCCCGTCGGCGTTGACCAGCGAGGTCCCGGCCCAGCTGGCCACCGTGGCGGCGACGTCCATCTCCGTGGCGGGGTCGTAGCGCACACCGTGCGGGATCCCGGGTCCGGCCATGATCAGCGGCACCCGGACGGACGGCTCGTGCAGCTTGACCTTCCCCTGACGGACGCGGTGCTCACCGAGGTAGTAGCCGTTGTCCGAGGTGAACACGATGATCGTCCGCGCCAGCTGGCCGGAGGAGCGGAGCGCCCCGATCGTGTCGCCGATCCGGGCGTCCAGGGCGTACAGGGCCTCGGCGCGCTGCCGCGTCACGTCTCGCTCGGCCCGCCGCTCGGCATTGTTCAGCGAAGGGTACGAGCGGATGAACTGCGGCTTGTCGGAGACGTCTGCTTCCGCGTCCCGGTTGAGGGGCGTGCCTGCCCCGTGAGTGATGTCCGCGTCGAAGCGGTGCTCGACCCAGGCAGGGCGAACGGGTGTGACGAACGAGACCGGCACCCCGTCGGAGCGCTGGACCGTGCCCGGGTAGTCGGGCTCCCGGGGCGTTCCGGAGTGCGGGGCGATGGGTGTCCACCAGACGAACCACGGACGCCTCGGTGAGGCGGTGCCCAGGGAGCGGGTCAGGTTCTGCGTCTGGTGGGCGGTGACGTCGGTGGTGTACTTCCCGGGCCAGGTGTGGAGCCGACCGTTCACGTTGGACGTCAGGTGCAGGTAGGCGTAGGTGTAGCCACCGGGCCACTGGCCCGGTGCCCACCTGTGGTCGCTCGACCCGTACCACTGGGTCCACCCCGGGGGGACGTAGCGCAGCGACGGGCTGTGCGTGCTGAAGGTGGGCATCACGCCGTAGCCGTTGAGGTACTTGCCCGCCAGCGCCGTGCGATAGCCGGCACTCTGCAGCCGGGTGCTCAGGGTCGTGGAGTCGTCGAAGGCGCCGAACCCGTAGGGCTCCAGCACGTGCAGGACGCGGTGGTTGTGGGCGTACCTGGCGGTCAGGAAGCTCGCCCGCGACGGTGCGCAGAGCGGATCCGTGGAGAACGAGTTGCGGAACGTGATGCCGCGGTCGGCCAGCAGATGGCGGGTGCGGGGCATCCACCGGAGGTCGTCAGCCCGCATGTCGTCGGCAGTGATCACCAGCAGGTTGGGACGCGTCGGCGTGCGCAGCGCCCGCACCTGCGTGGTCACCGCCGCCTCGGCGGCCTGCGTGCCCTGCATCGACAGGGTGAACGGGTTGCCGGCCAGCACGAGCGACCCGGCAGCCAGGGCGCCGGTGAGGGCGGCACCGCTGCGAAGCCGGCGCCGGAAGGCGGTGCATGGTCCCGAGGCGTCGCCGTGAGAGGTGCGGCTGGCGTCGCGGGCCGGGGCAGCGAGGGAAGGAGAGGTCCGCGTTGTCTTCATACTTCGTCGGACGCTAGGCGATGGGTCCAGGTTCGGTCGAGGGCCGAACGGCCGGCGTGTCGTCGCCTTTAGGCTCCCAGGGTGGACCTCGCCGATCTCGACGCTGCTGAGCAGCGCATCAGGCCGCACGTCCGGCGTACGCCGGTCCAGGTCGTCGAGCCGGATGACCCGTGGCTGCCGGCCGGCGGCTGCCTGAAGCTGGAGGTCCTCCAGCACACCGGCACCTTCAAGGCTCGCGGCGCCTTCAACCGCATCCTCGCATCCCGGGAGCGGGGCGAGCTCGACCCGGAGGTCGGGATCGTGGTGGCCTCGGGTGGCAACGCCGGGCTCGCGAACGCCTACGCCGCGGCCGCGGTCGGGGTGCCGGCCACCGTGTTCGTCCCTGAGACGGCGCCTCCGGCCAAGCTCCGCCGCCTCCAGGAGTACGGCGCGCTGGTCGAGGTGCGCGGGCAGGAGTACGCCGACGCCTTCGAAGCCGCAGTCGAGCACGTCGACCGCACGGGCGCGGTGCTCTGCCACGCCTACGACCAGCCCGAGATCTGTGCCGGGGCCGGGACGCTCGGGCTCGAGCTCCTCGAGCAGCTCGACGCCCTCGGCCGGGAGGTCGACACCGTGCTCGTGGCCGTCGGTGGTGGCGGCCTGATGGCGGGCGTTGCGACGGCGGTCGCAGGGCGGGCCCGCGTGGTCGGGGTGGAGCCGAGCAGTGCACCGACCCTGGACCGCGCCCTCGCTGCGGGGAGGCCGGTCGACGTCGCCGTCTCCGGGGTCGCTGCCGACTCCCTCGGGGCCCGCCGCCTGGGCTCGATCGCGTGGGAGGTGGTGAGCCGGCAGGGCGTGGGCGGTGTGCTGGTGGACGACGACGCGATCCTGGCTGCCCGCCGGGCCACCTGGGACCGGTATCGCGTGGTGCTCGAAGCGGGGGCCGCCGTGCCGGTGGCCGCTCTCCTGTCCGGCGCCTACCGGCCGGGCCCGGACGAGCGGGTCGCCGTCGTCCTGTGCGGCGCCAACACCGACCCCGCCGACCTGGCCTGACCTGCTGCTTGAGCGCCCCGCTCAATCACCCGTAGAGTGCAATTGAGCGCTCGCTCAAGTGAGGCTCGAGTGAGGTGAGGCGGATGCTGAGGACCCTGACCGACGTCACCCCGTGGCAGCAGCTGCGGCGACGCCCGTGACCACCCGCGACAAGCTCCTCGACGCCGCGGCCGAGGTGCTCCGGACCGAGGGGCTGGCGGGCCTGTCGGCGCGTTCGGTCGCCGCCCGAGCGGGCGTCAACCAGGCGCTGGTGTTCTACCACTTCGGCAGTGTCGCCGAGCTGGTCGAGGCCGCCCTGCGCCGCTCCGCCGACCTGGCTGTCGCGACGTACCGCAACCGCTTCGACGACGTCGCCTCCTTCACCGAGCTGCTCATGCTCGGCCGCGAGCTGCATGCAGCCGAGCGCGACCGCGGCAACGTCGCGCAGATGGCGCAGGTGATGTCGGGGGCGTTGGGCGACGAGACGCTGGCCCGGGCCGGGCGTTACGCCGTGGGACAGTGGACCCGGCAGATCGAGACCGTGCTCGGCCGGCTGCTGGCCGACAGCCCGTTGCGTGGCCTCGTCGAGCCGGCCGGTCTCGCGCGCGCCGTCGGGGCGTCGTTCCTGGGGCTGGAGCTCTACGACGGTGTCGACCCGGACGGGGCGTCGTCCGCCATGGCTGCGCTGGAGTCGCTGGGCAACCTCCTGGAGATGGTCGACGGCCTCGGCCCGGTCGGCACCCGCGCCGTCCGCAGCCAGGTCCGCAAGGCGGCCCGCACCACGACGGCGGCCAAGCGGACCCGCTCGTGATCGGCAAGGGCGACACCCTCGCAGCCTTCGCCTGGTGGTGCTTGGCCGGCGCCGGGATGTGCTTCGGCCTGCTGGCACTGCTCACGGTCGGCCCGCTGGTGCTGCTGGCGACCTTCATTCTGTGCGGGTTCCTGCTGTGGCGGCTGGACTTCGGGTGGGGGATGGCCGGGGTGCTCTCCGGTGCCGGGCTACCGGTGCTGTACGTCGCGTGGCTCAACCGGGGCGGCCCCGGTGAGGTGTGCCACGGCGACGCGCGCGCCATCTCGTGCGCCGACGCGTGGAGCCCGTGGCCGTTCGTCGCCGTCGCGCTCCTCCTCGTGGCCGCGGGTCTGGTCGTCTTCGCTCGCGGCCGTCGTGGCTGAGGCCTTCAGGCGGTGGTCAGCTCGTCGAGACCTTCCAGCTGGTAGGCGTCCTTCGCGACCTCTTCAATGACGCCGTTGGGCTCGAGACGCATGGCCAAGGCGAGGTAGTAGACGACGAGGCCGAAGGCGATCACCACACCCTCGTCCACGAACGCCGGGAACCAGCTGATGTTGCTGGTGCCGTAGCGGCCGAGGTAGCCGATCAGGAGGATGCCGCCGAGCCAGACCGGGATCCACCACGAGTTCTTGAACGTGCGGAACGCGTGCGTCTTGTTCACCACGGAGCCGATGACGAAGATGGCAAGGCCGACCGCGATGGCAGCGATCACCTTGAGGTTCACGTCGTACCCGCCCCAGTAGAGGATCAGGTTGGCGCTGACGAACGCGATCGGCAGGATCACCTTGGGTGCCGGCATCCGATAGCTCCGGGGCCGGTCGCCGTCGCTGATGTGCAAGGCGCCGAGGGCGACCGGCGCCATGGCGTACATGATCGCGGTCGCTCCCGTCACCGCGCTGACGAGGCTGGCCCAGCTCTTGAACGGACCGAACGCGAGCACGCCGACGACGAGCGCGAAGATGATCGACACCACCGGCACGCCGCGGGAGTTGGTGCGGGCCAGAGCGCTCGGCAGCTCCCGCTCCTCGCCGAGTGCGTAGGAGAGGCGAGCCGACGTACCGAGGTAGACGATGCCAGTCCCCGACGGAGAGATGACGGCGTCGATGATGAGGATCACCGCGAGCCAGGTGGCGCCG
>JAHEXO010000182.1 GCA_023252065.1 Nocardioides sp.
GATGCGTGCACTCGATGACCTGCACGACCAGGGAGTCTTGGGCGACGAGGACTACGAACGGATCCGTGCACTGTTGGAACGACGCGCAGACTCACACGGTTGACGAGCCGCGGGCGGCGAGCGAGCCCGCTGCCGTGGGCGAACAGGGCCGGGTTGACAAGGGTCGCCCCGCGGTTCACACGCGCCAACCGCGGAGCTAGCCTCACGCGGCGATCATGGCAACCACTGAAGCACGTATCCATCGCCGGTGGCGCCCCAGCCGATCCCTGACCCTTGCTGTCGCGATCGTCGCGCTGGGCCTGCTCGCATCCTGCGGCACGCCAGAGGTGGCCGAGCCGACGCAGCCGGCCACGACCGGTGGCACGCCTCCGACGTTGCTGCCACACATGACCAAGCCGACCCTTGCCCCACTCCTCTCACCGAGCACGACCACGCCCCCACCCACCAGGTCTCACACGACCGGCAGCAACCGATCCGCGCCATCAGAGGGCACATACGCGGTTGGACTGACCACGATGGCCTTCACCGACTCGACTCGCCCGACCGCCGCGAGGGGTTCGAACCCGGGCCGGGAGACCAGGGCACTCGTCACGACGATCAGGTACCCGGCAGAGGGTTCCGCAGGTGCCGCAGAGGGCAAGCTCGATCCGGCGAGGTCCTCTGGCCCCTTCCCGATGGTGGTCTTCGTGCATGGATTCAACACCTCAGCGGCGCGCTATGACCAGCTGCTGCACCAGATGGCTGCAGCGGGCTACGTCGTGGTGGCCCCTGACTTCCCACTCACCAGCTCGGCACTCCCGGGCCCCGCCGTCGAGGCCGACGTCGCGAACCAGCCCGCGGACGTCAAGTTCGTCATCTCCAAGCTCCTCACCGAGAACGACCAGCCCGGTGAGATGCACGGCCTGATCACAAAGGACAAGATCGCGGTGGTCGGCCACTCCGACGGGGGCAACACGGCCGCAGCCACCGCCTACAACGCCTGCTGCATCGACACCCGCGTGAAGGCCGCGGTGATGCTGGCAGCCGAGGAGAAGCTGTTCCCAGACACCTGGTTCCAGGCACCCAGCCCCGGGCAGAGCACCGTCCCGTTCCTCGGCATGCACTCGGACAAGGACGAGGTCACCCCCTACGACAACGGCAAGGAGCTCTACTCGGGCGCGAGGAACCCAAAGTACTTCGTGACCATCGTCAACGGCAACCACGCAGACCCCTTCACCGGTGGCGCAGAAGCACCGGCCGCCGGGCGGATCATCGTGGGGTTCCTGGACGGCTATCTCCGCTCGGACAGCTCGGTGCTGGCAAGGATGAAGAGCGATGCGAACCAGCCGCCGTTCAAGCTGGAGAGCTGATAGCGCGAAGCCTCGGGGCCGATGTGATTCGTCGATGCTCGTCCCCTAGCATTGCCCGGCAGCGGGATCAGCCGAGCACCGCCCCCCCTGCTCGACCACAGCGTTCCTCTCCCTTCTTCGCGGTATGACATGGCCCCATCGCCCGACAATGACGAGCCTCTCCGCCCTGATCTCGATCGCGAGCGTGACCTGGCGACTGACACGGAGCCGACGAGTGGTTCGGTCGCCGTGGTCGACGACTCCGGCTCCGAGCGGCACGCTCTGATGGACCGCCTTGGCTACGATCCCGACGATGCTCAGGTCACCGAGCTTGCAACGAAGCCGGGACTCCGAGTATCGGTGAACGACGACGATCTCGTTGACGCGGACGGCGACGATCTCGGTGGCCCGGGCGACGACAGCGACAACAGCTTGGATGTCTCGACGCGTTCAAGCGGTGGCCGTGTCGTGGCCTTCTGCCGGCGTCACCGAATCCTCTCGAGCATCCTCATCGTGTTGTTCCCGCTGCTCTGCCTGATCGGTTACTCGTGGGTGGGCGCAATGACCAAGGAGGGCAGCGAGTCCTTCATGGCCAAGAACGTGCAGTGGCTGCGCGACATGCACCTCGGTTTCGCAGTTGACCGGATCGAGCAATGGCAGTACGGCCGCGATCAGCCCGAAAGTGGCGGCACTCCTGATTCGATCGCCAAGCCCTCCAACCTCCCCGGCTCTGCCGCGCCGAGCTCCGCGAACCCCGGCCAGCCCACGCAGTCGACTCCGGCCCTGCCCAAGCACATCCAGCCGCCAGCCCCGCTGAAGTCACCGGCACCACAACCGATCGATTACGAGGGCGTGTGGAACGGTGCGGGCCCGGACATGGGCGGCGGCTTGAGGCCCATGTACTACACGAAGGTGCGTCCCAACGCCGAGAAGACCTCACTGCTCATCTTCGTGGCCTGGATCGATCCGAACCTGGCGAAGATCGAGCTGCACCCCGGAACCGAGCTGCCCGGCGGCAAGTGGCTGACGCCGCCGCGGATCCCCGAATAGAACTGCGGGGCCGCCATCGCGGGCCTCAACAGCGGGTTCCGCATGGACCAGGCCCGAGGCGGGTACTACGCCGAGGAGCGCACCCAGCAACAGCTCAGGAACGGGGCGGCTTCGCTCGTGCTCTACAAGGACGGGCGGATGGATGTGGGCATGTGGGGCCGTGACCTGGGACCTGATCAACTGCCCAACGCCAAGGCAGTGCGACAGAACCTCGAGCTGATCGTCGACAACGGCGCACCCGTCCCCGACATAGACAAGAAGGACTGGGGTGCCCTGCTACCCAACTCGTACTTCATCTGGCGCACGGCTTTCGGAATCACGAAAGAGGGCGCTCTCATCTATGTGGGCGGCCCTGCTCTCCAGCCGCGTGATCTGGCCCAGCGGCTCATCGACGCCGGTGCCGTTCGGGCCATGGAGATGTACATCAACCCGGAGTGGATGACCGCGAACCTCTTCGCCAAGGGGTCCGACGGCAAGTGCCACGGGGTGAAGGGACTGGAGGGGCCACAGGACAAGGGTGGGCAACGACCACCCGCTGACCGCTACCTGAGCACCGACACCCGCGACTTCGTGGCCATCTACTCGAAGTCCTGACACCAGTCGTCATGGGCGGGCGCCGCTTCTCGGCTGTGGCCATCATGACCAGCTGGGTCACGCTGTCCTGCCTGGTCGGCTCGTGCGGTGCCTCCGGGGATCCAGAGGCTGTTCGGAGCACGGCCGTCCCGCCCTCGACAGCGCCAGGATCGACTGGCGCATCCCCGGACCCCGTGCCCGAGCCACCCGAGGCACGCACGGAAGCCTCCTCCGCCTCGAGCTCAGGCACCGCCGCCCATGAGGCGTCCTCGGGGCCGGCCATCACGGCGACGGACTCCCCCGCCCACGAGAAGCGTCAGCCGCCAGGCTGTGGGGAGACCGCCGGCCACCTGCGGCACTTCACCTTCAACAGCGAAGTCATGCGTGTGGTGCACCCTGTCGAGGGGTACTTCGTGTACACGCCCGCCTGCTACGACCAGGACCCGACCCGCCGGTACCCGACGATCTGGTTGCTGCACGGCGCACAGCACACCGAATCTCACTGGGTCGAGCTTGGCGTGGCTGATGCCGCCGACGGGTTGATAGCCAGCGCGGAGATTCCCCCGGTGATCCTGGTGCTGGCTGACGGGATATATGCCCAGGGTGACTACTAGATACCTTACCAGGGACTGCGCCCGTTCGACCATTACCTCCTGCGAGAGCTCGAGCCGAGGGTCGAGAACGGCTTCCGCACGATCCCGGGGCGAGCATCCAGAGCTGTGGGCGGCATCTCTCGGGGCGGTGAGTGGGCGCTGCTGGTGGCCGCAGCCCATCCAGATGTCTTCGGTGCTTCAGGAGCACACAGCCCAGCGGTGGGCTCATCGGCAAGCTCAGCACCGGTCCTCGCAACCGAGCTGGCCAGCAAGGACCTTCGCATCTGGCTCGACGTCGGTACCAGCGACGCCCTATCGGCCAACATCGGTGCGCTCGACGTTGCTCTGAGTGCCCGCGGGGTCAACCACGTCTTCCGGCCCGCGCCGGGTGCCCATGACGGGGGCTACTGGCAGAGCAGGGTCGCGGACTACCTCCGTTGGTACACGGCCGACTGGTAGCGAGAGGTCACCTGGTCTGGGTGCCCGTCGCGGCAGGGTCTTTGCGGCGGCGGGAGCCTGCCACGACACCCAAGCCGACAAGCACCAGGACTGCCCCGACTGCAACGAATGTCGCGATCCGCGAGCCCGTCACCGGCAGGGAGCCGCTGGTCGTCCCCGCGGAGGCGCGCCCACCGGAATTGGAGCTGCCACTCGACGAGGAGCCTGACGTGACCGTGATCGGAGTGCTGAGCGTGAGGGGGTTGCCGTCATTGCCGGTGCCCTTCGCCGTGACGGACTGCTGCCCCACGGGGACTGTCGAGGGGATCGTGAAGGACCCCTGAACGGAGCCAGCCGTGTCGGCGACGAGGGTCCCGAGAACCACGTTGCCGACCGAGATGGTCACGGTCGCACCCGGCGCCCATCCCGAGGACTGAACGGCGATCGTGGCGCCCTGGGCCACCGTCCCGGGCGTGACGGTCAGCTTCTGGCCGGCCGGCGTCGAAGACGAGGACGAAGACGAGGACGTTGTGCTCGATGAGGTCGTGGAGGCCGTCGTCGTGGTCGGCGGTTCGACCGTGGTGCGGAAGACCTCTACGCGGCCGTAGAAAGGGGCCTGGGTGTCGGGATCTGTGGTGACGTTCTGGCCGGTCGGATTGGCGGAGGAGGTCGGACCCTCTACCGGGTTGTAGCAGTCCTGGATCGGGTCAGCATCCAGACGCGACTGGAACTGGGGAGCGACGAACTTGGCCAGCTCGGCCTTGAGATCGAGGTTGGGGACGCCAGCCTCTGCGCCGGCCACCTCGTTCAGGAAGGTCCACGGCAGCTTGCACACGTGCAGCGGTGGGTTCGGGGTCTGCTGCGTCCCGAGCGAGGTCTTCATCGTGACGCAGCCCGCAGCGTGGTCGGCCGTGTAGGAGATGGACACACCCGGGCGCGCAACGAAGTCATAGCGAAGCCCCACGTAGGGGCCGTCACCAGAAGCCGAGGGAGGGGCGCACACCTTCCAGTCGACTGGTGAGGTGTTGTTCGCCTCCTCGAGCCCCCACGACTCGAGGTGGTCGATGCCACCCTGGTCAAGTGGGTACTGGATCTTGATCATGCTCAAGATCAGCCCGGCAGGGAACGACACCGTGCCCGCATCGCTCAGCCGGCTCGGGTCGTTGACGTTGTTGGCCTTTGACTTGTCGGGGTTGTAGTTCTGGGTCTCGCGGTACGGCGTGTAGAACACCTGTGAGACGGTCTGGCGGTTCGCCGAGTCCTCGTGACCCCAGCCGAGGAACGAGATCGGGTGCAGCTCGGTCTGGAACGGGTTGTTGTGCCCGCAGTCGTTCACCCACCGGCCACCCACGATCACCCTGTCGCCGGTCGTGGGGACGAACCCTGGCTGAAGGTTGGTCCGAGCCCGAAGCGAGTTTTCGGGCCACAGGTCGCCATCGACGCCTGGCGTCTGGGGGACGTGAGGGAAGCCGCCGGCTCCCAGCTCGACGTGCTGGTCGTGATTGGCGACCACGCCGTCGTCCTGGGGGAAGTTGGCATAGGGCGGATCGACCGAGACGTCCATGTTGAAGTCCGAGCCCAACGGGTGATCGAAGGGGAAGTCGCCGGCCC
>JAHEXO010000183.1 GCA_023252065.1 Nocardioides sp.
CGGCACTTCGGCAGCCTAGGGTGCCGGTCCCCCTGGCCGACGGTCGGTGAGGGCCCGCCTGTGAGGATGGCGCCGTGAGGAGGGCACCATGAGCGAGCAGCCGGGGCGCTACCAGCGGTAGCCTTCCGGCATGGTCGGTGCGTTGATCGTGACGCTGCTGGTGATCCTCGCGTTCGTCGCGTTCCGCGCCTGCAACCGGGCGGACCTCAACGTCCAGCCCGACCACGTCGACTACCTCGCCCAGGTCGGCTACGCCCAGCGCGCCGGGACCGAGCTGGTCTATCCGGCCTCGCTGCCCGCGGGCTGGTACGCCACGAAGCTCGATCTTTCCCTCGGGAAGCTGCCCGAGCTCTCGCTCTCGATGCTCACCGGCAGCGGACACGACGCCCAGTACGCCGGGTTCGTGCAGTCGCCCGCCCCTGTCGCCGAGTTGTTGACCACCTACGTCGATCCGGCACCGACGTCAGGCCGGCCGGTGACGCTGCCGAGCGGGTTGGTCCGGCACTGGCAGACCTGGACCGACAGCGGCGGCGACACCGCCCTCGTCGCCCGCTGGCACCGGTCGTCGCTGATGGTCTTCGGGGGTGCCTCCCTCGAGCAGCTCGAGCAAGTCGCAGGGGCGCTCACCACGCGATCGCTGGCGAGCTGATCCGTCGAGCTGATCCGGCGAGCTGATGCGGCGATGCTGGGTGGTGGGCTGCTTGACGCGGACGTCGGCGCGATCAAGCCTGGTCCGCCCCGTCGCCGTCGATGGCGGCATCGAGCCGGGCGCGGGCACCGTCGAGCCACTCCTGGCAGAGGGTTGCCAACTTCTCGCCGCGCTCCCAGAGGGCGAGGCTCTCCTCCAAGGTGGTGCCCCCGGCCTCGAGCGCCCGGACGACCTCGACCAGCTCGGCGCGCGCCTCCTCGTAGCCGGGCCTCGGCTCGGCCTCTGCGGCTCTCGTCTGCTCAGCCATCGTGGTCCTCCTCGGTGAGGGCGGGGTCGGCCTCGACGCCCGTGGTGGTGGCCAGCACTCGGCCGTCGGCGACGCGAATGGTCAAGGGATCACCGGAGCGGGCGCCGACGACCGAGGCCAGCACGGCGCCGTCGGCGCTCTGGACGACGGCGTAGCCCCGGCGCAGTGTCTCGAGCGGGGACAGGGCCCGGGCCCGGGCGCGCTGATGGGTGACGTCGTCGAGGGCGCGGGCCAGCCGATGGTCGAGCACCCGGCGGCCGCGGTCGCGCAGGTCGGTGACCTCGACCTCGCGGGCATCGAGGAGGGTGCGCGGGTCGGCCAGCACGGGGCGCGCGCGGAGGTCGGCCAGGGCCTGGCTCTCGCGCTCGACGAGCCGGCGGATCAGGGTGCGGACGCGGTCGCGGGCCCACGCCACTCCCTTGGCCTCCTCGGCGACGTCGGGGACGAGGTGCTTGGCGGCGTCGGTGGGGGTCGAGGCGCGGACGTCGGCGACCAGGTCGAGGAGGGGAGTGTCGGGCTCGTGGCCTATCGCGGAGACGACCGGCGTGCGGGTGCCGGCCACCGCGCGGACCAGAGCCTCGTCGCTGAAGGGCAGCAGGTCTTCGACGGAGCCGCCGCCACGAGCCACGACGATCACGTCGACCACCGGATCTCGGTCGAGGCGGGCGAGCGCGTCGATCACCTCGGTGGCCGCCCGCGTGCCCTGCATCGCGGCGTACGCCGTCGCGAAGGTCACGCTGGGCCAGCGCCGTCGCGCGTTCTCCACGACGTCGCGCTCGGCGGCGGAGCCGGGAGCCGTCACCAGGCCGACCCGCCGGGGGAGGAACGGCAGCGGCTTCTTCAGGGCCGGCTCGAACAGACCCTCCGCCGCGAGGAGCTGACGCCGGCGCTCGAGGCGGGCGAGCAGCTCACCGAGGCCGACCATCCGGATCTCGCGGGCGACGAGCGAGAGCGAGCCGCGGTTGGGGTAGTAGTCGGGCTTGGCGTGGATCACCACGCTGGCGCCCTCGACCAGCGGCGGGTTGAGGCTGTCGAACAGGGTGCGCGCGCAGGTCACCGGCACCGAGATGTCGGCGGCCGAGTCGCGCATCGTCATGAACACGGTGCCGACACCCGGTCTGCGGCTGATCTGGGTCATCTGCCCCTCGACCCACACGGCCCCGAGCCGACCGACCCACTGGGAGATGGCCAGAGCGATCTGCCGGACCGGCGCGGGCGCGGTCGGTGAGGTCTCCAGGGCCATGCGGTGACCCTAGAGGAGCCCACCCCCGCGGTCCGTAGACTCCAGGGCATGAGCGTCGATCTGGGAATGCCGGTCAAGGGCGTGCGGCTGGCCGCACCCCGCGGCTACTGCGCCGGGGTCGACCGGGCGGTGATCACCGTCGAGAAGGCGCTGGACCTCTACGGCGCTCCGGTCTACGTCCGCAAGCAGATCGTGCACAACAAGCACGTCGTCTCCGACCTCGAGTCGCGCGGCGCCGTCTTCGTCGAGGAGCTCGACGAGGTGCCCGAGGGCGCGACCGTCGTCTTCTCCGCCCACGGCGTCTCGCCGGTGGTGCACGAGCAGGCCCAGGCTCGCGGGCTGAAGACCATCGACGCCACCTGCCCGCTGGTCACCAAGGTGCACCACGAGGCGAAGCGCTTCGCCGGCGACGACTACGACATCCTCCTGATCGGCCACGCCGGCCACGAGGAGGTCGAGGGCACGTCGGGCGAGGCGCCCGAGCACATCCAGCTGGTGCAGGGACCGGCCGACGTGGCGAGCATCGTCGTCCGCGACCCGGCCAAGGTCGCCTGGCTCTCGCAGACCACGCTGTCGGTCGACGAGACCCTCGAGACCGTGGATGCGATCCGGGCTCGGTTCCCCGAGCTCCTCGACCCGCCCAGTGACGACATCTGCTACGCCACCCAGAACCGGCAGCTCGCAGTCAAGGACATCGCCCACGACGCCGACCTGGTCATCGTGGTCGGCTCGGCCAACTCGTCGAACTCCGTGCGCCTCGCCGAGGTCGCCCTGGAGGCCGGCGCCAAGGCGGCCCACCGGGTCGACGACGCCAGCGAGATCGACGACGCCTGGCTGCAGGGGGTCTCGACGGTCAGCGTCACCTCGGGTGCGAGCGTGCCCGAGGCACTGGTCGACGGTGTGCTCGCCTACCTCACCGAGCGCGGCTACCCCGACGCCCAAGCGGTGCACAGCGCCGAGGAGTCCCTGATCTTCGCGTTGCCGCCCGAGCTACGCCGCGACCTGCGAGCAGCGGCCAAGAGCTGACCCTGCTCGAGGTGGTCGCCGCCTCCGGCGGCGGTCTCGCCGGTCGGTCACGACCTCGCAGGCTCGGTCGTGCTCCGGCTCGACTCTCGCGCGCTCACGCTGACTGCGCCCCCGGCGGAGTCAGCGGCGCGCTCGGGCCACACGACGTACCGGTAGAGCAGGAAGTTCGCGACGACGCTGCCGCCGAGGGCGAGCACCTTCGCCCCCATCAGCGGTACGCCGGTCACGCTCTGCGCCACGACCATCACGACGGGTTGCAGCACCCACATCGTCATCGCGTTGGAGCCCACGAAGAGCAGCGCCTGACGCAGGGTCAGCCGCTCGGCACCGAACGTGTGGCGACCGTTGGCCAGGAAGCTGAACGTCATCCCGGCCGACGTCGAGACGAGGTTGGCCAGCACCACGCCGAGCGGCGCGTGGAGCACCCAGAAGAGGACGACGTCGATCGCGGTGTTGCACGCGCCGACGGCGAGGAACCGGACCACGGTGCGCCACCTCATGGTCCACAGGTACGCCGGGGGGCTGCGGCGGCGCTGCGAGGGACCTGTGAGCGCGCTGCGAGACCGTCCCTAGAATCACCGCGTGGCCCGTTTCGTCGACCTGCACCCCGACAACCCGCAGCCGCGACTGGTCCAGCAGATCGTCGCGGCGGTCCGCGACGAGGACGCCCTGATCGCCTACCCCACCGACTCCGGCTACGCCCTCGGCACCCGGATGGGCAACCGCGACGGTCGCGACCGGATCCTCACGATCCGCGGCCTCGACGACAAGCACCACTTCACGTTGATGTGCTCCGACTTCGCCCAGCTCGGACAGTTCGCCCAGATCTCCAACAGCGTCTTCCGCGCCATCCGCGCGGCGACACCGGGGCCCTACACGTTCATCCTGCCCGCGACCGGTGAGGTGCCGCGGCGGCTCCTGCACCCCAAGAAGCGCACGGTCGGCGTGCGGATCCCCGACCATGTCGTGTGCCAGGCCCTGCTGACCGAGCTCGGCGAGCCCCTCGTGACCAGCTCTCTGATCCTGCCGGGCGAGACCGAGCCGCGCGGCCTCGGCTGGGAGATCAAGGAGGAGCTCGACCACGCGGTCGACATCGTGGTCGAGGCGGGGGAGACCCTGGCCGAGCCGACGACGGTCGTGGACTGGTCGGAGGGCTACCCCGAGATCGTGCGGCTCGGCGCCGGCGACCCTGCGCGGTTCGAGGAGTGACCCGCGGCCGGGCCCGCCGATGCTAGTGGGCCCGGGCGGCGTGCTGCCGCGCGAGGAGCGTCAGCAGGCACACGGCGTACCCGGCGAAGAGGGCGAGGCTGTGGTGGGCCAGGCCGGTGACGACCGCCTGGACGGTGCTGTCGTTAGCGGCGGCGATGACCTTGGGCCCGTTGAGGGCGACGATCACCATCGTGCCGGCCATCAGCAGCGGCGGCAGCACCCCGACGGTGAAGAAGTCGCGCGGGCGCACCAGCAGCGCGGCGCCGAGGCAGACCAGGATGAAGCAGAGGTCGAAGAACAGTCCCAGGCGACCGACGAACGCCGTCTCGGCGGCCGCGGCGGTGAGGACCACGGCGGTGGCGAGCGCGGCGACCTCGCCACCGGGGGTGTTGCCTTCCCACCACTGCCGCTCTGGAGCCGCCTGGGCGGACATGCCCGTGGGAGAGACCCGCGCTCGCGCCTGGCTCACGGTGCCACCGTAGGGGCGTCGACCTCCTCGTCGTCCGCGGCGCGCCGGGGCAGGGCGTGCACCGAGCCGACCCCACGCACCGGCGTGGACACCGCTCGCGGCGTCTCGAGCACGTCGTCGGTGGCGTCGAGCTCCTCGAACCGCCGCGCCGCGACCAGCACGCGAGACTCGTAGGAGCCCATCGCCGAGTTGTAGGACGTCACCGCGGAATCCAGCGACCGGCCGAGCCTGCCCAGGTGACCGCTCAAGGTGCCGAGCCGCTCGTGGAGGTCACGCCCGACACGGTGGATCGCACGCGCCTGCTCGGCCAGCGACTCGTGCCGCCACCCGTGGGCGATCGTGCGGAGCAGCGCGATCAAGGTGGTCGGACTGGCGAGCACGACGCCCTGGTCGGCGGCGTGCTCGATGAGCGACCCGTCGGCCTCGAGCGCCGCCGAGAGGAACGACTCGGCGGGAAGGAACAGCACCACGAACTCAGGTGTCTCGGGCAGCGAGCGCCAGTAGCGCTTGGAGCCGAGGAGGTCGACGTGGCTGCAGAGCTGGCGAACGTGCCGGAGCAGGTGGGCGTCGCGCTCGTCGGGGTCGTCGGTCGACGTGGCGTCGAGGAACGCATCGAGTGGCACCTTGGCGTCGACCACGACGCTGCGTCCGCCGGCCAGGCGCACGACCAGGTCAGG
>JAHEXO010000184.1 GCA_023252065.1 Nocardioides sp.
GCGCCCGAGGGGTTCTTCGAGGCCGAGGCGGCCGGGCTGCGCTGGCTCGGCGAGACCGGCGGCATCCGCGTCCCCGAGGTGCTCGCGGTCGAGCCCGACTGCCTGATCCTGGCCTGGGTCGAGCCGGGCAAGCTGACCACCGAGGCGGCCTCGGAGTTCGGCCGCGCCCTGGCCAAGACCCACGACGCCGGGGCGCCGTCGTACGGCCTCGACCGCGAGGGCTTCATCGGCCGCCTGCCGATGCCCAACAAGCCGGCCCCGACGTGGGCGGAGTTCTACGCCACGAAGCGGGTGCTGCCCTACCTCAAGCTGGCCCAGGACCGCGGCGCGATCTCCCCCGACGGCGCCGCCTACGTCGAGGGCGTCGTCGGGCGGCTCGCCGACCTGGTCCCCGAAGAAGGACCCCACCGCCTGCACGGCGACCTGTGGAACGGCAACGTCATCTGGACCCACGAGGGCGGCTGCTGCGTGATCGACCCGGCCGCCCACGGCGGCCACCGCGAGACCGATCTCGCGATGCTGGCGCTCTTCGGCCTGCCCCAGCTGCCCCGGGTGCTCGCGGCCTACGAGGAGGTCTCGCCCCTGGCCGACGGCTGGGAGGACCGGATCGGCCTGCACCAGCTCTTCCCGCTGCTGGTGCACGCGTGCCTGTTCGGCGGCGGGTACGGCGCTCGCGCGGCCGAGGTGGCGAGCCGCTACAGCTGAGCCAGGACACGGGACTGTTCTCAGCCCCGGTTCAGGACGGGCTGGCAGAGTGAGGCCCGTGACACCCCTTCCAGCCTCGAGCGCCGCCAAGCCGCGGGTGCTCGTCGTCGACGACGACAAGGCGGTGCGCGAGTCACTGCGCCGCAGCCTGGAGTTCAACGGCTACGCCGTGTCGCTGGCCTCCGACGGGGCCGAGGCGCTGGCCGGCATCGCCGGTCACGCGCCCGACGTCGTCGTGATGGACGTGATGATGCCGCGGCTCGACGGCATCGAGACCACCAAGTCGCTGCGCAAGGCCGGCAACGACGTGCCGATCCTGGTGCTCACCGCGCGCGACGCGGTGGGCGACCGGGTCGAGGGCCTCGACGCGGGCGCCGACGACTACCTCACCAAGCCCTTCGCCCTCCAGGAGCTGCTGGCCCGGCTCCGGGCCCTGCTGCGCCGCGTCGTACCGGCCGAGGGCGACGACAACGAGGTGCTCTCCTTCGCCGACCTGTCCATGGACCTCGCCACCCGCGAGGTCCTCCGCGGCGAGCGACCGATGGAGCTGACCCGCACCGAGTTCACCCTGCTCGAGATGTTCCTGCGACGACCGCGCCGCGTGCTCGAGCGGTCCTTCATCCTCGAGGAGGTCTGGGGCTACGACTTCCCGACCACGGCCAACTCCCTCGAGGTCTACGTCGGCTACCTGCGCCGCAAGACCGAGGCCGAGGGTGAGTCCAGGCTGATCCACACCGTGCGCGGCGTCGGCTACGTCCTCAAGGAGAGCTGAGCGACTGATGGGCTGGTCGGCCGAGGAGCCCTCGCGCGACGAGCCCCGCTGGCACTACCGCCGTTCTCTGGCCAGCCGGGTGATCCTGCTGACCACGATGGCCGTCGGCTTCGCGGTGGCGCTGGTCGCCCTGGGCGCGTTCGTCACGGTGAAGATGTCGCTGCAGGGCTCGCTGGACCGGTCGCTGCTCGACCGCGCCCACCGGGTGAGCGACACCATCGCCTTCGTCCAGCTCACCCACACCGAGATCCCGGCCTGGGCGGTCGGAGCCGCCGACATGCACATCTACTACGTGAACGCCGACGGGGGGATGGGCGCGGTCGACGGGAGCCCGCAGCGGACCCTGCCGTTCGGGAAGCCCGAGATCGCCGTCGCCGCCGGTGCGTCGTCCAAGAGCGTGCGCACGGTCCGGCTGGGCACCAGCGACTACCGCGTCGTCACCGTGCCGCTCACCAACAGCCGTGGCAGCGCGCTCGTCCTGGCCCAGAACATGGCGCCGCAGCAGAGCGCCCTCAAGCGGATGGGCGCGGTGATGCTGCTCTTCGGGCTGGCCGGGGTCATCGGCGCCGGGGCCGCGGGGTGGGCGATCGCCCGCAACGGCCTGCGGCCGGTACGCAGGCTCACCTACAACGTCGAGCGGATCGCCCGCACCGAGGACCTGACCCCGCTGCCGATCGAGGGCGACGACGAGATCGCGCGGCTGGCCACGGCGTTCAACACGATGCTGGCCGCGCTGTCCGCGTCGCGCGACCGGCAACGCCGCCTGGTCGTCGACGCCGGCCACGAGCTGCGCACGCCGCTCACCTCGCTCCGTACCAACCTGGAGCTGCTGCTCCAGGCCGACGACACCGGTGGCCTCGAGCCCGAGTCGCGGGCCGAGCTGCTCGACGACGTGGGCGCCCAGATCGAGGAGATGTCCAACCTGGTCGGAGACCTGGTCGAGCTGGCCCGCGACGAGCCCGTCCGCGCGAACGCCGTCGAGCAGGTCGACCTGGGCGAGGTCGTCGATCGCGCGGTGGCCCGCGCCCGGCGTCGCGGCACCGGCCTGACCTTCGAGGTCGACCTCGAGCCGTGGTGGGTGACCGGCGAGTCGGCATCCCTCGAGCGCGCCGTCACCAACCTGCTCGACAACGCCGTGAAGTGGAGCCCGCCCGAGGGCACGGTCACAGTGCGCCTCGTGCACGGCACCCTCACCATCAGCGACCAGGGCCCCGGGATCGCGCCGGCCGACCGCGAGCAGGTCTTCGAGCGGTTCTACCGCGCCGACGAGTCGCGCTCGATGCCCGGCTCCGGGCTCGGGCTCTCGATCGTCCGTCAGGTCGTCGACCGGCACGCGGGCTCGGTGCGGGTGGAGGAGAACGACGGTGGCGGCACCCGCATGGTGCTCCAGCTCCCGGGCGCCGCGCTGGTCGCGGGCTGACCGGGGCTACACCTCGAACCGGTAGCCCATGCCGGGCTCGGTGATCAGGTGCCGAGGCGCCGAAGGGTCGTCCTCGAGCTTCTTGCGCAGCGCTCCGACGTAGACGCGCAGGTAGTTGGTCTCCTTGTCGTACGCCGGCCCCCAGACCTCGTGCAGGAGGTCGCGCTGGGCGACCAGGCGGCCCGGGGTCCGCACGAGCATCTCCAGCAGCCCCCACTCGGTGGGGGTCAGCCGCACCACCTCGCCGGCCTTCGTCACCCGTCGGGCAGGGAGGTCGATCACCAGGTCTCCGGCCTCCAGCACCGGGACGTCCGACCCGGCCCGCCGAGCGGCGGCCCGGATCCGCGCCAGCAGCTCGTCCATCCCGAACGGCTTGGTGACGTAGTCGTCGGCGCCGAGGTCGAGGGCCTCGACCTTCTCGGTCGACTCCGCACGGGCGTACAGCACGACCACGGGAGTCGTGCTCCAGGTCCTGAGCCGCCGCAGCACCTCGATGCCGGAGAGGTCGGGGAGCCCGAGGTCGAGCACCACGACGTCGGGGCGGTCCTCACGGAGGGCCTGGAGCGCCGTACGCCCGTCGGCGGCGATCAGCACCTCGTGGTCGGCGGCCCGCAGGCCGATGGCGAGGGTGCTGCGCAACGTGGCGTCGTCGTCGACGACGAGCACTCTCACGGCCTGGCCCCGGGGAGCTCCAGCTGCATCGTCAGCCCACCGCCCGGCGTGGGCACCGCCTCGAGCGCGCCGTTCTGCGCCTCGGTGAGGCCCCGGGCGACGGCCAGTCCGAGCCCGACCCCGGCGGACCCGCCGGCGACGTCGCCGTGTCGCTGGAAGGGCTCGAAGATCCGCGCCCGGTCTGCCGCAGCGATGCCCGGGCCGTGGTCGACGACGCACAGCAGGACGCGACCGCCGTGGCTCTCGCCGGCCACCTCGACGTCCGGGCTGTAGCGCAGGGCGTTGGCGACGAGGTTGGCGAGGACGCGCTCGAGCAGGGCTGCGTCGACGTACGCCGTGGGGAGCTCGCCGACCTCGACCCGCTCGGCGCCCTCGAGCCCCTGCAGGGACCGCCGGACGACCTCGCCGAGGGGCACGTCGTCGGCGATCGGGGAGACCGCACCGGTCTGCAGGCGGCTCATGTCGAGCAGGTCGCTGACCATGGTGGTCAGCCGTGCCACCGAGACCTCCATCGCCTCGAGGAGTGCGTGACGCTCGTCCGGTCCCAGCCGCTCGTCGTGCGTGGCGAGCGTCTCGGTCGCCGAGCGCAGGCCGGCCAGCGGGGTGCGCAGGTCGTGGGAGACCGCGGCCAGGAGGGCGGTGCGCGTGCGGTTGCCGGCCTCGAGCTCGCGGGCGGCCAGGCTCTGCCGGGCCAGCTCCTCGCGCTCGCGCAGCACGCCGACGTGGGAGGCGAAGGCCGCGGCGACCGAGCGTTCGCGGGGGCCGAGCGCCCCGCCGCGGAGCACCAGCCAGGCGTCCGGCCCGGCCGGCAGCACGACGGCACCGGTGGCACCGACCGGCTCGCTGGTCACCAGGTCGACGGAGTCGGCACCGAAGGTGTCCCGCGCCAGCGCCAGCAGCTGGGGGACGTCGTACTCCCCGCCGAGGACCTGGCGGTTGAGCATGGCCAGGGTGCCGGCCTCGGCTTCCGCCGACCGAGCCTGCTCCCGGCTCCGCGCGGCCGTGTCGACGACGGCGGCCACCGCGACGGCGGTCACCGCGAAGACGACCAGCGTGTAGAGGTCGGAGGTGGAGGCGACGTCGAGGGTGTGCAGCGGCGGGATGAAGAAGTAGTTGAGCAGCAGCGCGCCGGCCACCGCGGCCACCAGTGCGGGCCAGCGGCCGCCCACGATCGCGACCAGCACCGCCAGGCTGAGGAAGAGCATCGTGGCCAGCGCGATCCGGGCCGATCCGCGGGCGGCGTGCACCAGGAGCGTGGTCAGCAGGGGGAGCCCGAGCAGCGTGATCGCCCAGCCGAGTGCGACCCGCCGTGTGCTCAGGCGGCCGGCCTCGGGGGTCTCCACGGGCCCAGTGTCCCGCACCGGGGCCGCCGCCTGGTGTCACCGCCCCGCCTCCGCCGTCGACTGGGTGAGTAACCACCCCGGCGTGTTCGTCACGCACTCCGGGGTCGGCGTGACGAACACGCGGGGGTGGTTAGTCGGGCCAGAAGGCGCTCACCCCACGTGGACGTGCGGGCGGAGGGTCGGGTCCGGCTCGGCGCGTCTGAGCACCTCGCGGGTCACCGGGGCGACCTCGCCGAGCCCGAACAGCAGGAACCGGAGGAACTGCTGCACCGGGTTGCCCTCGGTCCACTCGAAGTAGATGTGCGGGATCGCGCCGCTGTCGTCGCGGATCCGCAGAGCCAGCGCGGCCAGCGCGTTGGAGACCGACGGCGCCTGGACGGTCATGACCCGGTAGCGCTGGTGGAGCACCGCGCCACGGACGTGGAGGCGGCCCTCGAAGTCACTCGGGTCGACGACCGTCACCTCGACGAAGATCACGTCGGGGTCCACCGGCAGGTCGTGGTCGCGCCGCAATCGCTTGATATTGTCGAGGTAGTCCTCGACGTCGCGCTCGTGGGTCTTGTTGGCGACGAGCCGGATGGTACGGCGGGAGCAGTCGCGGATGAAGACCTGGCTGGCGGCGTCGAAGTCGATCTCGGTCGCG
>JAHEXO010000185.1 GCA_023252065.1 Nocardioides sp.
AGCTCCGCCGTACGGCGGAGGACGGCGACCTCGTGCTCGCGATCACCGACCCCCAGACCCGCGTTCTCTGGACGTACGGCGGGCGGGTCATGCGCCGCAAGGCCGAGTCGGTGAACTTCGTCCCCGCAGCCCGCTGGGACGACGAGTCGGTCGGCACCAACGCCCTCGACCTGGCCAACCGGCTCAAGCGGCCGAGCATGGTGTTCAGCGCCGAGCACTACGCGCCCATCGTGCACAACTGGGTGTGCTGGGCCGCGCCGGTGCACGACCCGGTGACCGGCGCCCAGCTCGGTGTCGTCGACCTCTCGACGACCTGGGACCGCACGCACCCGATCGGCCTGGCCACCGCCCGCGTGCTGGCTCGCCTGATCGAGACCGCCATGCCGCTGTCGGCGATGCACCCGGTGCTGCCCGACGACGACGGTGACACCGGGCTCCAGCTCCGCCTTCTCAGCCATGCCGCGGCCACGCTCGACGGTCAGCGACTCCTGCTCAACCGCCGCCAGACCGAGATCCTCGCGATCCTGGCCCTCCACCCCGACGGGCTCTCGCTCGACCGGCTCCACGCGCTGGTCTACGGCGACCAGCCGGTCACCCTCTCGACGCTCAAGGCCGAGGTGTCGCACCTCCGGGCCGCGCTCGGGGGCCAGCTGGCCTCGCGCCCCTACCGGCTGACGCTGCCGGTCGCCACCGACGTGGACGACGTCCTCGACGCGCTGCGCCACGGCGACGCCGCCCGAGCGGTCGCCAGCTACGGCGGCGACCTCCTGCCCGGCACCGAGTCGCCCGCCCTCGTCGAGCTGGGTGAGTACGTCGCGGTCGCCCTGCGTGAGGCTCTGCTCGCCAACCCCGAGCCCTCGGCCGTGGTGCGCTACTGCGAGATCGCGCCCTACGACGTCGAGGTGCTCGAGGTCTGCCTGGCCGCTCTCGGCGAGCGACCCCATCCCGCCAAGCCGTTGCTCAAGGGCCGGCTCGCGGTCGCGTCCACCTGACTGTGACCTGACCATCTCCTGGGGCATTTCGGGACCAAAGGCCCTGATCCCGGGGACGTTGACCACCCCCGGTCGGTCTCGGGATCTGCGCACCCTGAGGGCATAGCGGTCTCCCGCGAAAGGAGGTCGGCCCGTGGACAGCGTGTTCTCAGCCGGCAAGTACGTCACCTGGGGCGTCGTGAGCATCAGCGTCACCAACCTGTTGATCATCGTCCTGATGATCGTGGTGTTCGTCCTCGCGCTCCTGCTTCCCTTCCCACACGGCCACGCCGAGGCCCCTGCCCCGGTCGACGACCCCGACGGGGGGTCCCGGCCATGACGACCGTCTCTCCCTCCTCGGATCGCACCTGGACCGCGGCCCTCAAGGACCGGCTGTCCCGGACGCTGCCCGCCGACCAGGTGCTGCCGGACCGCCAGCCGGCCTACGTCGCCTCCTGGATCTACGTCTTCGGCGTGCTCACCCTCGCCGGGCTGCTCGTGGTGGTCGGCTCCGGGGTCGTTCTCTCCATCGGCGGCTCCCTGTGGTGGCACACCTCGAGCCTCGGACACTTCGTCAACTCGGTGCACCTGTGGAGCGTGGAGCTGTTCTTCGCGTGCATGGTCATCCATCTCTGGGGCAAGTTCTGGATGGCCGCCTGGCGCGGACACCGCGGCCTGACCTGGGCCACCGGCGTCATCGCCTTCGTGACCTCGATCGGCACCGCGTTCACCGGCTACCTCACCCAGTCCAACTTCTCCTCGCAGTGGATCAGTGGCGAGGCGAAGGACGGCATCAACTCGATCGGCGTGGGCTCGTTCATGAACGTGCTGAACCCGGCGCAGATGCTCATGTGGCACATCGTGCTGCTGCCCCTGGCGGTCGGCCTGATCGCCGTCCTGCACATCCTCATGGTCCGGCGACACGGCGTCGTGCCGCCCCTGGGTGACGAGGAGAAGTCGTGATGACGACCACGCTCCCGCACAAGCGGGTCACCCCTGACTCGCACGACTACCCGACCCGCTCCTACGACCTGGTCAAGGAGTTCGTGATCGCCCTGGTGGTGATGACCGGGCTGTCGCTGGTGCTGGCCGGGATCTTCTCCTCGCCTGATGACAAGGCGATCACCATGTCCGACTGGGCGACCAACGCGCCCGCGGACCTCGTCGCGACGGCCACCGGCGAGCTCGCCGGCACCACCACCAGCGCGACGTACGGCGCGCCGTACAACAACGCCTCGGAGGGTCAGTCCGTGCTCGGCCTGAAGCTCCAGAAGTGGGGCGGCGTGGGCAACCCGGTCAACTCCGCGGACCTGGTGCTGCAGCCTCTGGGCTCGGTGCAGGACCCGAACGTGCAGCAGGCGCTGGCGCAGTGGAAGGGCGCCTCGGCCCAGCAGCAGGCAGCGTGGGCCGGCGCCTACGGCGATGCCCTGGCCAAGGCCCCGAACGGTGACCCGACCAAGGTCGCCACCGGAGACTACGGACCGGTCCCGGTCCTGGCTCTGGGGTTCTTGAGCATGGCCCGCGCCGGCGGTCTCGAGGGGGCGCTCACGTCGTCCGGCACGTTCTACGGCGGTGACGCGACGCGCAGCATGCTGCTGCTGTCCGACGGCGCCTACCTCGAGGACAGGGCCGTCGCCGACCATCTCGGCGGTGACCAGTGGGGCATGATGAACGAGGTCGGCAACTACCCCGGTCAGCCCTGGATGTGGCTCTACACGTTCTGGTACCAGGTGAAGCCGTTCTCCACCTCCGAGAACGCCGACGCCCAGGTCTGGATGCTGATGATGGGCCTGACCCTGCTGCTGCTGTGCCTGCCGTGGATCCCCGTCCTGCGCGACATCCCACGCTGGGTTCCGGTCCACAAGCTGGTCTGGCGCGAGCACTACCGCCGCCGCGCCGGCTGAGCCCTGTGGGGGGTGACGCCCCTCGCGGTCGCCCGCCGCGAGGGGCTCTCACCTGCCGCAGGGGCCGGGACACCTCACCCTCACCCATCAGGGGTGATGCCCGGGCGCGCGAGGGCCCGCCAGAGTGAGCGGCGGAGGGGCTCGCCGGCCCCGGCGGGAAAGGAAGCCCCGGCATGGACCTGATGCCCGAGTCGCTGCGCGGATACCAGAGGAGCTGGCTGTCTCGCGACGTCATCGCCGGCCTGACGCTCTCGGCGATCGCGATCCCGGAGGTGATGGGCTACACCTCGATCGCCCAGACCCCCATCGTGACCGGCGTCTACACGATCATCTTCCCGACGCTGCTGTTCGCGCTGCTCGGGTCGTCGCGGCTGCTGGTGGTGGGCGCCGACTCGGCCACCGCGGCGATCCTGGCCGCCGGGCTCAGCGGGCTGGGCGTCTCCGGGCTCACTCCGGGCAGCCAGGAGTGGCTGGCGTGGTGCAGCCTGGTCGCCCTGATCTGCGGGTTCTTCCTGGTGCTGGCTCGGCTGCTCAAGCTCGGCTTCATCGGCAACTTCCTCAGTGCGACCGTGCTGGTCGGCTTCCTCAGCGGTGTGGGCGTCTCGGTGCTGTCCGGGCAGATCCCGGCCATGCTGGGCATCGCGAAGGGCACCGGCAACTGGTTCCAGCAGCAGTGGTACACGATCACCCACCTTTCCGATGCCAACACAGCCACGGTGGCCTTCGCTCTCGGCACGGTGGCCCTGATCGTCGGGTTCAAGAAGTTCCTCCCGGTCGTCCCCGGTGCGGTGGTCGCCGTGGTCCTCTCGATCCTGATCTCGACCGCGACGGACGCCAAGGCGCACGGGGTGGCCGTGGTCGGCTCCCTGACCGGCGGGTTCCCGCCGGTCGGGCTCCCGGGGGGTTTCGACTGGAACGACATAGTCAAGGCCGCCTCGATCGCCTTCGCCTGCTTCGTCCTCATCGTCGCCCAGAGCGCTGCGACTTCGCGGAGCTTCGCAGCCAAGCACGGCGAGCGGGTGGACATCAACCGCGACCTCGTGGGTCTCAGCGGCGCCAGCTTCGCCGCTGGGCTGACCGGCACCTTCGTGGTCAACGGAAGCCCGACCAAGACCCAGATCCTCAACGGTCAGAAGGGCCGCACCCAGGTCGCCAACGTGACCATGTCTGCCGTGGCCCTGCTGTTCGTGCTGTTCCTGACCAGCCTGCTCACCAACATGCCGAGTGCGGTCCTGGCCGGCATCGTCTTCATGATCGGCGTCGACCTTATCGACGTGAAGGGGCTGCGCAGCATCCGCAGCGAGCGCACGAGCGAGTTCGTGATCGCCTGCGTGACCGGCGTCGTGGTCTTCGCGGTCGGGGTCGAGCAGGGCATCATCCTCGCGATCCTGCTGTCCCTGCTCGAGGTCGTACGCCGCGCCTACCAGCCCGGCGACTTCGTGATCGCGCAGGGCACCGGTGACGACCTCGACTACGAGGCCGCCGAGGCCGGCGCCCAGAGCCGGCCCGGACTGGTGATCTTCCGCTTCGACGCCCCCCTGTTCTACGCCAACGCCAACCGGTTCTCCGACGACGTCAAGGCCGTGATGGAAGGGGCTCCGACGCCGGTGCAGTGGCTGGTGCTGGACTGCTCGTCGGTCACCGACGTCGACTACTCTGCCGGGCTCGAGCTGACCGACCTGATCTCCTACGTCCACCAGCGCGGGGCCCGGTTCGGGCTGGTGCGCGCCGACGAGTCACTCCTGTCGACCCTGCGTACCTACGGCGTGCTCGGCGAGGTGGCCCCCGACCGGGTCTTCGAGCACCTCGAGGACGTCTTCGCGGCGTACCAGGCGCTGCCTCCGAGCAGCGCACCCTCGTCGGGTGCGACGGCGTAGGGGCAACGCCTCGCCCGCTGGTCGAGGAGGCGCGCCGGCGCCGTCTCGAAACCCGGTGCCTGTGCCTGGGGCGCCCGGGCAGGTGGTCTCGACAGGCTCGACAGACGGCTGGGCGCGACATTTTCCTTGTGCGCCTGTTCGGCGGGGGTCTAGCGTGCCGAGTCCTGACGTGCTGACTCTCGGAGGGAGACGGTCCATGCTCCGTCGGCTCGCGATCGCCTCGACCTGCGCCGTGCTGGTCGCCACCTCGGTCAGCGCGGCGACCGCCGCCTCGGGTGGCCAAGGTGGCCAGGGACAGGGTGTGCAACCGCCCGGCCGCTGCGCGTCCGGTGCCCGGACGCTCTCGCACCTCGGCGACCACGTCTATCCCGACATGGGCAACGGCGGCTACACCAGCGTGCACACCGACGTGCACCTGGTCTACGACGCGCCGTCGAACCAGTTCCTGCCGGGCAACCACGTCGTCCTCACCGACCGGGCGACCCAGTGCCTGACCGACTTCAGCCTCGATCTCGAGCGCTCGTCGGTGCTCGGCGCCGACGGACCCGACCTCACCGTCCAGTCGGTGACCGTCAACGGTGAGCCTGCGTCGTTCCGCTTCGCGCAGCCGACCTACCCCGGCGACCCGAACGGGCCCGACGACCCCGACCCGCTGGCCCATCAGGCCTCGCAGGTGACCCCGGTCGGCGGGCCGGACCACAACCCGCTGCCGCCGGCGTGTTCGCCCCAGCTCACCGCCGACGACGAGAACGCGCAGAACGGTGAG
>JAHEXO010000186.1 GCA_023252065.1 Nocardioides sp.
CCCGTGCCTCGGGGACCAGCTCGCGGATGCGCGCAGCGGCCTTCTCGATCGACTGCACGCGGTTGTGGACGAAGAAGACCTGGCCCTCGCGCAGCAGCTCGCGGCGGATCGCCGCCGACACGGTGCGGTCCTCGTAGGCGCCGACGTAGGTGAGCACCGGGTGCCGTTCCTCGGGCGGCGTGGTGATCGTCGACATCTCGCGGATCCCGGTGATCGCCATCTCCAGCGTGCGCGGGATCGGGGTCGCACTCATCGACAGCACGTCGACCGACGTACGGAGCCGCTTCATCTGCTCCTTGTGCTCGACGCCGAAGCGCTGCTCCTCGTCGACCACGATCAGGCCGAGGTCCTTGAGCCTGATGTCGGGGTTGAGCAGGCGGTGGGTGCCGATCACGATGTCGACGCTGCCCTCGCGCAGCCCGTCGGTGACCTCGCGCGCCTCGCGGTCGGTCTGGAACCGGCTGAGCGCGCGGATCGTCACCGGGAACGCACCCATCCGCTCGGCGAACGTGGAGTAGTGCTGCTGCACCAGCAGGGTGGTCGGCACCAGGACGGCGACCTGCTTGCCGTCCTGGACCACCTTGAACGCTGCACGCACCGCGACCTCGGTCTTGCCGTAGCCCACGTCGCCGCAGACCAGCCGGTCCATCGGCACCGTGCGGCGCATGTCGGCCTTGACCTCCTCGACGGTGGTCAGCTGGTCGGGGGTCTCGTGGAACGGGAACGCGTCCTCGAGCTCGCGCTGCCAGGGTGTGTCGGCCCCGAAGGCGAACCCCTGGGTGGCCTGGCGGGCGGCGTAGAGCTTGATCAGCTCGGCCGCGATCTCGCGGACGGCCTTGCGGGCGCGGTTCTTGCGCTTGGACCAGTCGGCACCACCGAGCCGGTCGAGGCTGGGCTGCTCCCCTCCGACGTAGCGGGTGACCTGGTCGAGGCTGTCGGCCGGGACGAAGAGCATGTCGGGCGGGCCGCCTCGTTTGGAGGCGCCGTACTCGAGGACGAGGTATTCCCGGGTGGCGCCGTGCACCTCGCGCTGGCGCATCTCGACGAAGCGACCGACGCCGTGCTGCTCGTGGACGACGTAGTCGCCCTTCTTCAGCTCCAGCGGGTCGATCTGCCGCTTGCGTCGGGTCGGCATCCGGCTCGCGTCGCGGGTGGCGCCGCGCTGGCCGGAGAGGTCGTCGCCGGTGACCAGGGCCAGGCCGAGGCGGTCGTCGACGAAGCCGTGGGCGAGGGTCGCACAGGTCACCGTGACGATGCCGGTCTCGAGCGGGACGTCGGCGTCGGGCTCGACCAGCCGGGCGGCGACGTCGTGCTCGGCCAGGACCTCGACCATGCGCTGGGCCGGCCCGTGACCGGGGTGGGAGACCACGACGCGGTGGCCCGCGGCCAACCAGCCGCGCAGATCGGTGACGGCGCGCTCGAAGTCGCCGCGGTAGCCCTCGACGGCGCTCGCCGCCACGGTGCGACCCTCGCCGCCGAGCAGCTCGTCGTCGAGGCCGAACGGACTGACCGTCCACCAGGCCAGGCCGACCTCCCGGGCATGGGCGCGGACGTCGTCGAGCTCGCGGTAGGAGGCTGCGCCGAGGTCGATCGGCGCCTGTCCCCCACCGGCCGCCGCTGCCCAGGACGCGCCGAGGAACTCCTCGCTCGTGGCCACGAGGTCGTGGGCCCGACTGCGGACGCGCTCGGGGTCGACCACGAGGACCTGGGTGTCGGCTGGCATCACGTCGACGAGGAGCTCGAGGTGGTCGACCAGCGCTGGAGCCAGGGACTCCATGCCCTCGACAGCGATGCCGGCGGCCATCTTGGAGGTCATCTCGGCGAGCTGCGGGTGCCGCTCTCCCAGGGCGGCGGCCCGGCGTCGTACGTCGTCGGTGAGGAGGAGCTCGCGGCACGGCGGCGCCCAGAGCCGCTCGGCCTTGTCGATCGTGCGCTGGTCGGCGACCGCGAACGAGCGGACCTCGTCGACCTCGTCGCCCCAGAACTCCACCCGGATCGGGTGCTGCTCGGTCGGCGGGAAGACGTCGACCAGGCCGCCGCGGACGGCGAACTCGCCGCGCTTCTCCACCAGGTCGACACGGGTGTATGCCGCGTCGGCGAGGCGGCGGGTCACGTCGTCGAGGTCTGCGGTCTGGCCGACGACCAGCTCGACCGGCTCAAGGTCGCCCAGCCCGGCCACCTGGGGCTGGAGGATCGAGCGCACCGGCGCGACCACGACCTGGAGCGGGCCCGTGCTCGCGTCGACGCCGGGGTGACGCAGCCGGCGCAGCACGGCCAGTCGGCGCCCGACGGTGTCGCTGCGCGGGCTGAGCCGCTCGTGGGGCAGGGTCTCCCAGCTCGGGTAGAGGGCCACCGCTGCCGGGTCGACCAGCGACCCGATCTCGGCGGTGAGCTCCTCGGCCTCGCGGCCGGTGGCGGTGACCAGCAGGACGGTGCGTCCGGCGCGTACCAGACCGTCGACCAGGAACGGCCGGATGCCGGCCGGCGCGGTCAGGTCGAGTCGACCGGGCCGGGGCGCCTCGGCGAGGGCTTCGGCGAGGACCGGCTCGCCCAGGACGGCGTCGGAGAGAGCGGAGAGGAACACGAGGGGGTGGAGACCTTTCGAGGGAATGGCGGAGCTCTGGGCGACGCAGCACGAGAGCCCCCGCCCGGCGTCGGGAGGGGGTGGCCCCACGAGTCTACGAGAGCCCACCGACACCCTTCGCGAGACGTCAGCCGGCACCGGCCGCCGTCTGCAGGCGCACCAGCACGGAGTCGTCGCGGAAGGTGGCGGAGCCCTGCGCGGCCACCGTCTGCAGCAAGGTCACCAGGGCGCCGGAGTAGGCCTGGGCCGCGTCGGCGCGGGCCACCAGCGAGAAGTGCCACGGGTGCACCGACACCGCCCGGCAGGCGCGTTCGGCGCGCTGGGCGCCCGGCAGCACGCGGCTCGCCCATTGCGCCATCAGGTCGGCCAGGTGGAGCTGCTGCACGCCGTGTGTGGTCCGCATCGCCGGCTGCACGTAGACCGACAGCGGGCCCATCCGGCGTTCGGAGAGAGCCGAGGCCTGACGCAGCCCCTCCTCGCAGGAGGACACGACGGCCGTCTCGTGCGCCCGGTCGCGGGTGTCGACGGACCACGCGGCGCCGGCGAGGACCACCGCGGCGAGGAGCACGAGTGCCCAGATGATCCGGGCCGGCCGCCCGCGGGGCGACTCGCCGACGTCGAGCACATCAGGAACGGGAGCGTTGTCCGCCATGCCTCAGTGTGGGCCTGATCGACCCGGTTCAGAAAGGGTCGGCGTTCACCGGGATCGCGGCCGCCTCGCGGAGCCGCTGGAGGTCGGCGCCGTCGTGGTAGTAACGACGGCCCCGGTCGGCGACCGCGCGTATCCGCGCGGCGAACGCAGCGGAGTACGCCGTGGTCGCGCGTTGCCGCGCGACGAGGGCGAAGTGCCACGGCCGGACCGACACCGCCTGGCACACCCGGTCGGCGCGCTCGACGTCGCGCAGCACCCTCCGGGCCGGGAGGGCCATGTCGTCCGCCAATCGCCCGTGCTGGGCTCCGATGGTCACCGACAGGGCCGGGTCGAGGTAGTCGGCCATCGCCATCAGCCGCAGGTCCGCGAACGCCACGGCGCTCTGCAGGTCGCTACGACACGCCTCGAGCGCCCTGGTCTCGCGGACGCGCTCCTGCCGGTCGACGTACCACCCGGCGGTGCCGACGACGGCCACCAGGACGAGCGCGACCACCAGCCACCGCGGCGGCCGCCAAGCCGGCAGGGGCTCGACCTCGAGGACCTCGTCGTCCGGCTCGGGGCGGCTTTCACGCCGCCCGAGCCGCACGGGCTCGTCGCCGAGCAGCTCGCGGTCGGGGCTCACTGCCCCAGTGTGCGCTCAGGAGTCACGCGTTGCGTAGGCCTGCGCCGCGGCGTAAACCGAGCGGACGTAGTCGGCGGAGTGGTTGTAGGAGTAGATCGCGGCCGACCAGCCCGGGCCCGTGGACAGGTCGCCGCCGGAGGCACAGAGGTAGCGCGCGGCCGCCACCGCCGCGTCGTCGATGTCCTGGGGGTCGGCGCGGCCGTCACCGTCGCCGTCGGCCGCCCACTGCTTCCAGGTCGACGGGATGAACTGCATCGGTCCGAGGGCGCGGGCCCAGCCGCCGGACGCGTCGGGGATGGCCGCGATCTTGTTGCCGCCGTCGAGCGAGGGACCGGTGATCGGCGCGCTCGGGGTCCCGTCGGCCTGCAGGGTGCGGCCGTCGATGGTGCCCTGCTGCGACTCGACCCAGCCGACGCCGGCCAGCGTGGTCCAGCCGAGGTGGCACCCCGGGTCCTGCTCCGCCTCGAGCAGGGTGGCGGCGCCGTAGGCACGCACCGCAGCCGTCGGTACGCCGGTCGCGGCAGCCGTGTGGGCCACCCACTGCGGGCTCACCGCCACGGTGTGGCCGGACCCTCCGGACGTGGCGCCCGGTCGTGCCGAGGGGCCGTCGGCTGACGTCGGGGCGGCCGCCACCCTGGCCCGCATCGGCACCGCCAGCAGCGGTGGCGCGGGCCGGGTCTGCACGTAGAGCCCGACGCTGACCAGCGTGACCAGGATCGCCCCGCCGACGAGCCAGGCGGCTCGATGGACGCGGCCGTGCTGGGCGTCGGTCATGGGGATCGTGAGGGTCCTCCGTGCTGGATGGGACTTCCGACGCAGAGCCTAGACAGCCGCCGGGCTCCCGCCCTCATCAGCGACGACGTGGTGGCTGATCGAGTCAGGAAGGATCGGCGACGCGGCCCACGAACAGCGGGGTGCCGTGGGCCGTGTCGTGGATCGCGAAGAGGAACGGGCGGTCCAGCACCAGCGTCTCGGGGTTGGCCTGTCCGCTGGTCGCACCCATCACCACCGCGGTGGCCGCGGCTGCCTCGGTGCCCTGCTCGTCGACCGCGACGAACGTCTGGTGCAGGGCGTGGGCGACGTAGAGGCGTTCGTCGTTGGTCATGGCCGAGAAGTCGGCACGCTTCGGGTCGAAGGCCAGGGTCATCCCCAGCTCCTGGAGGGGCTGGGTGAGCGAGGAGTCGACCCGGAAGGTCCACCGGGGCATCGACAGGTGGACCGGGGTCCCGTCAGGCTGGGTGCCGAGGTCGTCGAGCAGCTCGCGCAAGGCAAGCCGCTCGTCACCCTGGGCCAGGGCGACAGTCATCGCGAGCCGACGACCGGCGTAGTCGAGGCGGGCGCCGCGGTAGTGCGCTCCGGCGACGTAGGAGGCGTTGTCGGCCGAGGTCATCATCTCGACGCCGACGCTGTTCGCCGGAGTGACGTGGAACTGCTTGCGGGTCGTGCTCTGCTCGTCGAAGGCCGTGTCCCAGGGGGCCTTGAAGTAGAGGGCGTCGACGAGCACCAGCCTCGTGAGCTGGTCGACCGACCCCTGCGGGAGGATCTGCGGGATCCGGTCGTGGGTCTGCTCGGCGGTCCAGCCGTTGATAGCCGACCGGGCGGCCTCGGGCGCCGTGCGGAAGTCCACGGCGCGCATCCCCGCGC
>JAHEXO010000187.1 GCA_023252065.1 Nocardioides sp.
TGCCCACGACGTTGGCGGCCGGCGACGTCCGCTCGACCTCGGTGCGGGCGTTGAGGGTGGAGGCGCCGTCGGCCATCATCTGGGCCAGGCCGCCTCCGCTGGTCGATGCGGCCACCTGGGCGGCGTGGCTCCGGAGGCCCTGCACAGCCACGACGACGACGTGGGAGGCGATCGGCGGAGTCCGCGGGGCGATGGTCGCGTCGGCCATGACGATCGGGTGGTCGGTGGTCTTGCGCGAGAGGGCGTCGCGGAAGGACAGGTAATGGTCGAACCGGACGTCGGAGGTGCCCATTACCCAGTCGATGGCGAGCGCCCCCGCCGGCGGGGTGCACACGCCGTTGCTCCACGAGCCACCGTTCGCGGAGTGCAGGAGCGAGTGGGCCGCGGCGTAGCAGAAGTACTTCTGCCGCTCGTTCTTGTCGCCGGTCGCGACGACGGCGGTCGAGGGGTCGGCCGCCCGCAGCCGGGCCACGAGGGCCGCCTCGATCTTGTAGCCCGCGAGGCGCCACTTCCAGGCGTAGCCGTGGGTGTCGGCGGGGTTGTGGACGTTGTAGAACCACACGTTCTCGCCGGTCGCGAGGTTCTGCAGCAGGACGTAGGGCATCCGGAGCCGGGTGCCGTTGAAGTAGGGCACCCGGATGGTGTGGGCCTCGACCAGCCTCCAGGTGTCGCGGCGCCAGGCGATGGAGTTCTGCACCGTGGCCCGCCGCCCGAGCGACACGCCCGGATAGAGGCCGTAGGTGCTGCCCGTCACCTGCTTGAACCGGTCGTACTGCACGGCCTCGAACTCCTGCAGGCCGATGACCTGGAGACCGTTCTCCTGCATCAGCTGCGCTGCCCAGGCGGTCCGCTTGTAGGAGCTGGCCCAGCCCGGCCGCTGGCCGGTGTCGGTGTGGACGGCGCCGAGCATGTTGAAGGAGGCGACCCTGAACGTCGTACCGAAGAGCCCGCGACCGGGCGTGCCGGAGAGCCGTCCGCGGTCGTTGCCGTGGTCGTGGTGCCAGCCGAACGTGGCCAGCGCGAGGCAGCCGGCCAGGGCGACGACGCCCAGGCGCAGCAGCCAGTTCCGTCGGCGACGGTCGTGCATGAGCCCTCCAGGGGAAGCGGGGGGAGCGCGGCGGAGCCCCTCCGCGCAGGAGGTCGCCCGGGGGCAGCCTACTGGGTCAGCAGTGACTTGTGAGGTCTTTGGGACGATTGACCGGCTGGCGCGGGACGGGGCGGGGGAGCGCCGGGACCGGTCGCGGGGCGGTCGCGGCGCCGGGGAGCCTAGGCTGTCGTCCGCTCGTAGCCCTCTACCCCGACGGGAGCCGCCGTGGTGACCACAGCAGGCGCGCGCTCGGGGCAGGTCAGCGTCGGCACCGACGGGATCACGGCGCGGTCGCGCCGCGAGCTCGTGCTCGACGTCCTCTTCGACGGGCGCCGCATCTGGTCGCTCTGGCTGCATCGCGACGGTGAGGCGCGGGGGCGCGAGACCTTCGTCGCCTGGCCCCCCGGGCTCGGCCGCTTCCTCGACGGTACGACGCGGGTCTCGGTCGTGGTCCACGAGAGCGGCGAGGTCCTCTACGACGCCGAGCACGCGTTCGGTGGGTCGAGCGAGCGGATCGCGGTGGTCGACCGCCTCGGCAACCCCTTGGCCACCGACAAGAGCGGGAAGCTCGTCAAGACCTTCGCCACCCGCAGCCAGGAGCACGTCGCGCCCCTTCTCAACGCCGTGCAGGAGGTCCTCGACGCGCTCGGCAAGGCCGGCGTGGAGGCGTTCCTGGCCTACGGCACCCTGCTGGGGGCGGTCCGCGAGGGCCGGCTGCTCGGGCACGACAGCGACGCGGATCTCGGCTACGTCAGCCGGCACACCGAGCCGGTCGACGTGATGCGCGAGTCGTTCCGGCTCCAGGCGCGGCTGGCCGAGATGGGCTACGAGACGCAGCGCTACTCGGGCGCGGCGTTCAAGGTGAAGGTGGCCGAGGCCGATGGGTCGATCCGCGGCCTCGACGTCTTCGGTGGCTTCCTGCGCGACGGGATGCTCTTCTTGATGGGGGAGATTCGGACGCCGTTCCGCGAGGAGTGGATCTTCCCCCTCGGCCGGGCGCGGCTCGAGGACCGGTCCTTCCCGGTGCCGGCCGACCCCGACCGGCTGCTCGCGGCGACCTACGGCAAGCAGTGGCGCACGCCTGACCCTGCCTTCCACTTCGAGACGCCGGCGTCGACCTACCGCAGGCTGAACGGCTGGTTCCGCGGCATCCGCCCCGACCGCCCCCTGTGGGACCGGACCTACCGCAACCGGACCGAGCCCGCGTCGTGGGAGCCGAGCACCCTGGCGCGCGACGTGTTCGACACGCACGGCGCCGACGCGACGTACGTCGACATCGGGTGCGGGCTCGGGGTCGACACGCGGTGGCTCGGTGAGCAGGGCGCCACGGTCTGGGGTCTCGACCACGTGCCGGAGGCCTATCGCGTCGCGGCCGAGGCGACGGCCGGGGCCGAGCACACCCACTACCGCTACCTCAACCTGTTCGAGCTGCGCTCGGTGCTGTCGACCGGCGCGCTGGTCGCCAGCTCGCCCGGGCCGCGGATCCTGGTCGGCCGCCACCTGGTCGACGTCCTGACCGTGGCGGGAAGGGCCAACCTCTTCCGCTTCGCCGGCATGGCGGCGCGCGACGGCGGCGAGCTCCACCTGGAGTTCCTGGCCCGCCGCGGCAACGACCGCTACGCCGCCGGCCGCCACCTGCGGGCCCGTCAGCCGCAGCGGATCGTGGCCGAGCTGGAGCGCGCCGGTGCCACCGTTCGGCACCGCCGCATCCTGCTAGCCTCGGCCCCGGAAGCTGGCCGAGAGGCGGACGTCGTCCCCTCCAGGATCTGTCGGATGGTGGCCTCGTGGGATCGCTGAGCAGTGCCTTCGGGCGCAGCCGTCGTGCCGTCGAGGACAAGTTCGCCGACGTCACCGTGATCGACCTGCGCCGCCGCGTGCACCGCCTCGAGGAGGAGGTCCAGGAGTGCCGCGCCCTCAACCTGCGGCTGGCCGAGCTGACCGACCTCGTGACCGAGCTCCTGCTGCCCGTCGCCCAGCGCGACGAGGAGAAGGTCACCGAGCTCCTCGAGCGCTACCAGCGCTCCCTGTGACTGGCGGGGTGACCCGATGGCCCAGCGCGTCTTCCTGCACGTCGGCCTTCCCAAGACCGGCACGACCTACGTCCAGACCGTCCTCTGGCGTAACCGGGCGGCCCTCGCCGAGCAGGGCCTGCTCTACCCCGGCCCACGCCGGCGCGAGCACATGTGGGCCTCGATGGTCGTCCGGGAGCATCCGGGTCTGCCGCGGCGCAACCCGCGGGCCCAGGGCGCCTGGGCGCGGCTGCTCGAGCAGGTCGCGGCCGCTCCCGACGACGTCCTGATCAGCCACGAGTTCTTCGGCGCCGCATCGGCCGAGCAGGCCAAGCGCGCACTGTCCGACCTCGGCGACGTCGAGGTCCACCTCCTGGTCACCGCCCGCGACCTGGTCTCCGTGGTCACCAGCTACTGGCAGGAGTACATCAAGCACGGCTTCGACGCTCCCCTCGACACGTTCCCGCCCCACGAGGACCGCGGCGACGAGTGGACCTGGGCCGCGGTCGACCTGCTCGGAGTGCTCGAGCGCTGGGGCTCCTCGCTGCCACCGGAGCGGATCCACCTGCTGGTCCTGCCCGAGCCGTCCGCGCCGCGGGAGACCCTGGTGACCCGGTTCGCCGGCCTGATGGGGGTCGACGCGACCGGCTTCGACTTCGAGGGCGCCAACCCCAACTCCTCGCTCGGCGTCGTCGAGGTCGACCTGCTCCGCAGGATCGTGCCGCGCCTCGACGGCTTCACCAGCGCCCTCGACCGGGGGGTCTGGATCCGCAGCTACCTCTCCCACGACGTGCTCGTGCCCCATGGCGGCGAGTCCTTCCTCCCCTCGGCCGCTCGGCTCGCCGAGCTCACGGACCGCGCCAACTCGACGGTCGAGACGGTCCGCGGGGCGGGCTACGACGTGGTGGGCGACCTCGACCGGCTCCGGGTCGGACCGCTCGGCGAGGTCCGCCATCCCGACGACGTACGGGCGCCGGAGCTGCTGGCCGCCGCCCTCGACACGATCGCGACGATGATGGGTGACCTGCGCGAGATCCGCCGCGAGAACACCGCGATGCGGCAGGAGCTCAAGGCCCCGCCACCACCGCCTCCCACGCGCTGGGAGCGGCTGCTGCGTCGGCTCAGGCTGACGTCGGCTGCTCGTTAGGATGGCGGTCATGCCGCCCCGCCCTCTCTACCTGCACATCGGCCTGCAGAAGACCGGGACGTCCTACCTCCAGAAGGTCATGTGGCGCAACCAGGACCGGCTCCGCGAGCAGGGTCTCGACCTGGTGCCGCCGTCCAAGCGCGCGACGTTCAACCTCATGCTCGACGTCCGCCAGCGCTACAACCCGACGTTCGACCCGCCCGAGGTCGCCACCGCGCTGGCCATGCTGCCCGGACAGCTGGCCGCGGCCTCGCGGCCCGCTGCCCTGGTCACCGAGGAGTCGCTCGCGCCGGCCACCGACGCGCAGGTACGGCGGCTGCTGGCGGTGTGCGGTGACCGCGAGGTCCATCTCGTGCTCACCCTGCGCGACCTGGGCCGGCAGATCCCGTCGGCCTGGCAGCAGACCCTGCAGTCCGGCGGGTCCCTGTCCTACGCCGCCTACCTTCGCCGCCTGCGCAAGCTGGAGGGCCGCCCCCACACGGGACTGTGGTCGAGCAAGGACGTCGCGGCGATCCTCGAGCGCTGGTCCGCCCACGTGCCCACCGACCGGATCCACCTGGTGACCGTTCCACCCCCGGGCAGCCCCCACCAGGCTCTCCTCGAGCGCTACTGCCGGGTGCTGGGGATCGACCCCGAAGGGCTCGACCGAGACGTGGAGCGCAGCAACGAGTCGATCGGGCGGGTGCAGGCCGACCTGCTCCGCCGGGTGAACCGACGACTGGAGCCCGAGTTCCGCTCGCGCGACGTCTACGGCGACATCGGGAAGCGCTTCTTCGCCGTGAAGGTGCTCGGCCCGCAAGGTGGCGAGAAGCTCCGGGTGCCCCACGAGCACGAGGAGTGGTGCCGCGACGTCTCCCAGCGCTTCGTCGACGCGATCGTCAAGGGCGGCTACCCGGTGGAGGGCGACGTCCTCGACCTGGTCCCGACTCCCGCGGCCTTCGCCGCCGAGCCGAGGGTCACCCAGCGCGAGGTGGTCGACGCCTCGGTCGCGGCGCTGACCGCGATCCTGACCGACGACATGCGCAAGCTCCGCGCCCGGCGTCAGCGGCGGGGCAGCGGCTGGGCCGCGCGGGTGAAGGCGGCGCGGCGCCGCCTGTCGAATGAGTTGTTTCACCGGGACGGCGGGTAAAGTTCCCCGTTGTTCATCTCATCGAGGCTTCGGGGGCCCTTCGTGATTCGCAAGCTGTTGGTGTCCACGGTCGTCGGCGCGCTCCTGTGCGCCCTCGCGACCCTTCCGGACACCGCCACCGCATCCACC
>JAHEXO010000188.1 GCA_023252065.1 Nocardioides sp.
CCTGGCGGGTACGCCGAGGGCCCGCGCGGGGGCACGCCAAAGGTGAACCCCGAGGTGGTCGTGCCGTTCGGCACGGAGGTGAAGTCACCAGCCAGGTAGGCGTGCGCGATGGCGAGCACCAGCGCGACGTAGCTCTGGCTGTGGTTGTAGCGGAAGACGGAGGCCCGTTGGCCGGCGTCGGTCGAGAGGTCGTCGGTACCGGAGCAGAGGTAGACCGCCGAGGCGAGCGAGGCGTCGTAGATGTCCTGTGGGTCGCGGCGGCCGTCGTTGTCGGCGTCGACCCCGACGATCGCCCAGGTCGACGGGATGAACTGCATCGGCCCGACGGCGCGGTCGTAGCGGGTGTTGCCGTCGTAGTGCCCGGCGTCGGTGTCGGCGATCCGGGCCGTGCCGTGGTGACCGTCGAGCACCGGGCCGAAGATGCCGGGCTGCGCCACCCCCTGGTCGGAGAGCACGTTGCCGTCGGTGCGGCCGTGGTCGGACTCCACGCGACCGATGGCCGCCACCAGCTGCCACGGCAGGTGGCAGGAGGGGTCGGCCGTGTCGATCACCGTCGCGGCGCGCTGGTAGGCCGCGAGCGCGGCCGCCGGGATGCCGCTGGCGGACGCTGTGGAGACGACACGGCGGGCGTCCCCGTGGACGCCGGGGGTCAGCCCGCTGGGCGCGCTCAGGCTGGCAGGGGGCTTCACCGCCTCGGCGGGCACCCGGGTGCCGTCCGGCAAGGTGTGGCCGTCGCCGGCGGCGCTGCCGGAGCCGGAGGTGGCTACTGCGGCGGTCCAGGCGAGCGAGAGCACGGCGAGAGGCACGAGCGCAGCGACGCGCTGTGACCGGCCGAATGTGGCCATCGAGCCTCCTCCTCACCGAGCCTTCGGAGGTGGCCGTCCCGAGACCACCCGGCGCCGTCGATGGTGGCACAGGCACCACCCGCGGGGCCAATGCTCCGACGAACAGGCTTCCCTCCCTGTCACCTGCGTAAACGAGCGCCTCACGCCCGAGTTACGCCGCCTCGGACGGCGATTGCCGGGTGGTTGGACCCCTCGGCCACAATGGGCCGGTGAGTCACGTCCGGTCCGAGGCCCTGTTCGCGCGCGCGAGTGCGGTGACGCCGGGCGGCGTGAACTCCCCGGTGCGGGCCTTCCAGGCCGTGGGTGGCACGCCGCGCTTCATCCGCTCGGCGCGTGGCGCCTGGCTGACCGACGTCGACGGGCAGGACTACGTCGACCTCGTGGGCTCCTGGGGGCCGATGCTGCTCGGACACGCCCACCCCGAGGTGATGGCCGCCGTCTCCGACGCCCTCGGCCGCGGCACGTCGTACGGCGCGCCGACGGAGGCCGAGGTCGACCTCGCCGAGGCGATCGTGGACCGTACGCCGGTCGAGCGGGTCCGCTTCGTCTCCTCCGGCACCGAGGCCACGATGTCGGCGATCCGGCTGGCCCGCGGCTTCACCGGCCGCGACGTGGTCGTGAAGTTCGCCGGGTGCTACCACGGTCACGTCGACGCCCTGCTCGCCTCGGCCGGGTCCGGGCTGACCACCCTCGCCGTACCCGGCACCCCCGGCGTCCCCGAGACCGCCACCGCCCTGACCCGGGTGGTGCCCTACAACGACCGCGACGCGGTCGAGGGGCTCTTCGCCGCCGAGGGCGAACGCATCGCGTGCCTGATCACCGAGGCCGCCGCGGGCAACATGGGCGTCGTCCCGCCCGACCCGGGCTTCAACGCGTTCCTCGCCGACGTGTGCGCCCGCCACGGCGCGCTGTTCGTCAGCGACGAGGTGATGACCGGCTTCCGGGCCTCGCGCCAGGGTCAGTGGGGGCTCGACGGCGCCCTCGAGGGCTGGGTGCCAGACCTGATGACCTTCGGCAAGGTGATGGGGGGCGGCTTCCCGGCGGCAGCGTTCGGCGGCCGGGCCGACGTGATGTCGATGCTCTCCCCCGAGGGCCCCGTCTACCAGGCCGGCACCCTCTCGGGGAACCCGGTCGCCACCACCGCCGGCCTGGCCACCCTGCGCCTGGCCACCGACGACGTCTACGCCCACCTGACCCGGGTCGGCGACGCGATCAAGGAGGCGACGACCAAGGCCCTGTCCGACGCCGGCGTCGCCCACACCGTGCAGTCGGCCGGCACGATGTTCTCGGTCTTCTTCACCGACGGCCCGGTCCGCGACTTCGACGACGCCCAGCGCCAGGACACCGCGGCCTTCGCGGCGTTCTTCCACGCGATGCTCGACCGAGGGGTCTACCTCCCGCCGTCGGCCTACGAGACCTGGTTCGTCTCTGCGGCCCACGACGAGCGCGCGGTCGACCAGGTCCTCGACGCCCTGCCCCACGCCGCCCGGGTCGCCGCCCGAGCGGCCGACCCTGCGACTGACCCTGCGACCGACCCTTCGATCGACGGAGAGGACCCCCGTGGCTGACCACACGACCGTCCACCTGCTGCGGCACGGTGAGGTGCACAACCCGGAGGGCGTGCTCTACGGCCGCCGCGACGGCTACCACCTCTCCGACCTCGGTCGGAAGATGGCCGAGCAGGTGGCCGCGGTCATCGGCGACCGCGACATCGTCCACCTCCGCTCCTCCCCGCTCGAGCGCGCGCAGGAGACCGCGGCCCCGCTGGCGGAGGCGCGCGGCCTGACCCCTGTGCTCGACCCGCGGGTCATCGAGTCGGCCAACGTGTTCGAGGGCAAGCGTTTCGGCCACGGTGACAACGCCCTGCGCAAGCCGTCGGCCTGGATCCACCTCTGGAACCCGATGCGGCCGTCGTGGGGCGAGCCCTACAAGGAGGTCGTGCCCCGCATGCTCGCCGCGGTGTACGACGCCCGCGACGCCGCGCGCGGGCACGAGGCCGTGATCGTCTCCCACCAGCTACCGATCTGGATCACGCGGCTGGCGCTGGAGAAACGCTCGTTCCTCCACGACCCGCGCAAGCGGCAGTGCACGCTCTGCTCGCTCACCTCGTTGCAGTTCGAGGGCGACACCCTGACCTCGGTGCGCTACTCCGAGCCGGCCGGTGACCTGATCCCGGTCCGCGACCGCAAGGCGCCGTTCTCGGCCGGCGACGCCCCCGAGGCCCGCCGACCCTGAAAGCCCTGGACCCATGCGCCGACTGACCCACGTGCTCGCGGCGGCAGCCCTCGTGCTGCTGCCCGCGAGCGCCGTCAGCGCCTGCTCCTCCCTGCAGGGCACCGGCGACAAGGGCTACGTCACCGGTGACGGCACGATCCGCCAGATCCCGGCCGCCGACCGGACCGCACCGGTGACGCTGACCGGAAAGGACCTCGACGGCCGGGACCTCTCGCTCGCCTCGCTGCGCGGCAAGCCGACCGTGGTGACCGTCTGGGGCTCGTGGTGCGCCTCCTGCCACAGGGAGACGCCCGCCCTCGTCGAGGCCCAGAAGAAGCTCGGGGACCGGGTCAACTTCGTCGGCATCGACAGCCGCGACGGCGGCACGGCCCAGGCCAAGTCCTACAACGCCCGGTACGGCGTCACCTGGCCGTCGTTCTTCTCGCCTGGTGGTGAGGCGCTGCTCGCCTTCCCCGGGGTGTTGCTCCCCAACTCCGTGCCCGCCACCGTGGTGCTCGACGCCCAGGGCAGGCCGGCCGTCGACATCAACGGCTCCCTGCCCTCGAGCCTGACCCTGACCGAGCTCGTGCAGGACGTGCTGAAGAATGGCTGACGGTCATGGCTGAGTGGTTCCAGCACCAGGCGTCCTCCGGGTCGCTGGTGCTCGCGATCCCGGTCGCCCTCGTCGCCGGGCTGGTCTCCTTCTTCTCCCCGTGCGTGATCCCGCTGCTGCCGGGCTACCTCTCCTACGCCACCGGCCTGTCCGGCGCGGACCTCGAGCACGCCCGCCGCGGGCGGATGCTGGCCGGTGCGCTGCTGTTCGTGCTGGGGTTCACCACCGTCTACGTCCTGCTCGGGTGGGTGTCGGGCTCGGTCGGCAGCTGGCTCGTGCAGTGGCGCAGCCAGCTCGAGGTCGTGCTCGGCGTGCTGACCATCCTGCTCGGGCTCGCGTTCATGGGGCTGGTGCCGTTCTTCCAGCGCGACTTCCGCATCCACAAGGTGCCGGCGGTGGGTCTGGCCGCTGCGCCCCTGCTCGGCTTCCTCTTCGGCGTCGGCTGGACGCCCTGCATCGGCCCCACCCTGGCCGCCATCACCAACCTCTCCTTGAACGAGGCCACAGCCGGCCGTGGCGCCCTGCTCTCCGCGGTCTACTGCATCGGGCTCGGGCTGCCGTTCATCGTGGCCGCGCTGGCCTACCGGCGGGCGCTCGGGGCGTTCGCGTTCGTCCGCCGCCACCAGCAGTGGGTGACCCGCGTCGGCGGCGTGATGCTCGTGCTGGTCGGCCTGGCCCTGGTCACCGGCTGGTGGGACCAGGCCGTCACCTGGCTCCAGATCCACCTCGTCAGCCAGTCGACGGTGGCCGTATGAGGCGCCACGCATGACCCAGCCCACGAGCGACGTGCGGGCCGAGCCGCCCGAGGAGTCCGCCACCTGGAAGCCCAGCGGTGACCGGGACGACGACCGCCGTACCGGTGAGCTGACCGCCCGCGAGCTCCTCCGCTGGGCCTGGCGCCAGGTCACCTCGATGCGCACCGCGCTCGTCCTGCTGCTGCTCCTCGCCCTCGGCGCGATCCCCGGGTCGGTGATCCCGCAGACCGGGGTCGACGCCCTCAAGACCCAGGACTGGCAGGCGGCCCACCCGCACCTGACCCCGATCTACCAGCGGCTGGGGCTGTTCGGCGTCTACCACTCGCCGTGGTTCGCCGCGATCTACCTGCTGCTGATGGTGTCGCTGGTGGGGTGCATCGTGCCGCGGCTGTTCGTCTACTGGCGCGGCTACCGCAAGCCGCCGCCCCCCGCCCCGCGCAACCTGACCCGCCTCCCCGACCACGCGTCGTACACGACCGACGAGGAGCCGGCAGCCGTGCTCGAGCGGGCCGGGCGCTACTTCACCCGCCGCCACCGGGTCGCGGCGGGCGACGACGTCCGCGGTGGCTGGATCTCGGCCGAGCGCGGTCAGCTCCGCGAGGCCGGCAACCTGGTCTTCCATCTCTCGGTGCTGATCGTGCTGGTGGGCTTCGGCATCGGCAGCCTCTTCGGCTACAAGGGGGGCGTGATCCTGGTCGTCGGCAACGGGTTCACCAACACACTCACGCAGTACGACGACTTCGCTCCCGGCTCGCTGTTCAACGCCGACAAGATGGAGCCGTTCCACTTCACGGTCAACCAGTTCGACGTCGACTGGATCAACAGCGGGCCACGCCAGGGCATGGCCCGAGGTTTCCGGGCGCCCCTGACCTACCAGACGTCACCGGGTGCCCCGGAGAAGAGCTACGACCTCCGGGTCAACCATCCGCTCACCATCGGTGGCACGCAGGTGTTCCTGATCGGCCACGGCTACGCGCCGGTGATCGTCGTCCGCGACTCCCAGGGCCACGTCATCTACGACGGGCCGACCGTGTTCCTGCCCGAGAGCTCCAACTTCCAGTCCTTCGGCGTGG
>JAHEXO010000189.1 GCA_023252065.1 Nocardioides sp.
GGATCCCACTCGACAGCTACCAGCGCACCTACCTGACCGGCCCCGGCGACGTGCTGAACCCCGCGACGGGCAAGACCAGCCACGAGCAGGTCAAGATCACCAACATCACCCAGGTCGACGACAAGCTGTCGACCAGCAAGGTGGTCGTCTTCGTGACCTCCACGTGCGTCAACCACGACATCGGCAACCCGGCCGACTGCCTGAAGAAGAGCGACCCGCGGATGATCTCGGTGACCAAGCTCAACTACGCCTCCGACCGGCACACCGCGATGGCGATCGACGACCCGAAGTACGTCACCAACGACCCGCCGGTGCAGGGACTGACCAACAAGTGGCCGTTCTACCCCAAGAACATCAGCTATCCCGTCTGGGACGACACCAGCAAGCAGGCCACGCTGGCCGAGTACGTCGGCGACACGGTCGTGCAGGGCCTGAAGTGCAAGCAATACCACCAGGTGATCACCGGCGCCACGATCGACCTCGGCAACAACATCCTGGCTGACTACTCCCTCGACGAGACGTACACGATCGACGCCGTCACCGGGAAGATCATCAACCAGCAGCTCCGCGACAAGCGCACCCTCAAGGACGGCGGCGCCACCGCGCTCGACCTGACCGTGGCGTACACGCCGCAGACCATCTCGGACAACGTCGACTACGCCAAGTCCTCCGGCAAGCAGCTGAACCTGATCACCAAGGTCGTCCCGGTCGCCGGCCTCGTCGCCGGCCTGGTGTGCCTCGCGATCGGCATCCCGCTGCTCGTGGTGGCCATGCGGAGCAACCGCCGCAGCCGGACGGAGGCCGACAGCTCGACCGACGCCCCCTCGGGCGCCGGCGTCTGACTTCCGCGGGTCCGGCTCAGGCGAGGTCGGCGGCGAAGATCGCCGTGCCGGGCGTCAGGCGGCCGCGGACCCGCGACCAGCCGCCCCAGACGCGCTCGTGTCCCTCGGGCCACTCCGGCTCGAGCAGCGCCACGATCCGGAACCGCGGGGCGAGCAGCGCGACCCAGTCCCCGAGTGTGCGGTGGTGCTCGACGTAGGCGACCCGCCCGGACTCGTCGTCGATCTCGACGTACGGCGTCCGGTCCCAGTACGACGCGGTGGCCGTGAGTCCCGCCTCCGACGGGTCGTCGGGGAAGCTCCACCGGGTCGGGTGGGTGACCGAGAAGGCGAACCGGCCAGCCGGACGCAGCACGCGCGCCACCTCGGCCAGGCAGTGCTCGAGGTCGGCCACGAACTGCAGGGCACCGAACGAGCAGAACACGACGTCGAAGGCGTCGTCCGCGTAGGGGATCTCGGTCGCGGTGGCGAGGACCGACGGCACGGGGATCCCGGACTCGTCGTCGATCCGGCGCGAGTGCTGGAGCTGCCGCATCGAGAGGTCGAGGCCGTAGGACCGCCCACCGCGTACCCGGACCCACCGCGAGCACTGGCCCGCACCGGAGCCGAGCTCGAGCACGTCCTTGCCAGAGACGTCGCCGAGCACCCCGGCGTCCTCCTCGCGGAGCCCCTCGGGTCCCCACACGAAGCCGGTGTCGCCGAGGAAGTCGCCATGGGTGGCCTGGTACTCGTCGGCGTAGCGGTCCCAGTCCGGACCATTGGCACGACGCGACTCCGCCTCGGTGACCGCGCGGCGTTCGACCCGGACACGCTGAGGCAGGTGGTCGGTCACGACCCGAGGCTACGGCCCCGGAGGAAGGTCAACCGACCGTGACCGGCACTGCGGCCGCGTCCGTGACACCGGGCTGGTGAGTCGACGCACAGCGGACGGCGAACGTGCGCATGGTGCCGCGGCTGGCGCCGGCTGCCGCCCTGATCCGAAGCGTGAGCACTCCACGGGTGTTCGGTTGGAGGGCGGGCGTCCGCCACGAGCCCGCCACCACGCGGGAGGTCACGGAACTGCCGGCGTACCAGTACGACGCGGCGAGCGCCTTGCTGCCGGCCGTTCCCCGCACGGTGCATCGGTCCGCGCGGTTGCCACGGTTGGTCAGCCGGAACGGCACCTGAACCGTCGTGCCTGGAGCGACCTTGCGCGTCGTCGTCTGACCGGTGGGGGAGCCGTAGACACGGGTGCCGAGCCAGCTGCGATCGGTCCGCTGGACCGACACGTCGGGGCGGAACACGGGCGGGGGCGGCGCGACGCTGTAGTGCCGGGTGACGGTGGTCGTGTTGCCGTTCCCGTCGGTGGCGGTCACGACCAACGAGTGGGCGCCCGGCGTTGAGGTGTCCAGCGCGGTTCCGGGCAGCACGTCGCCGCAGGTCTGCAGGCTCGAGCCACCGGTGTCCGTGCACGCGAACTGGCTCACGGCGCTCTCGCCGAATGAGTAGGTGGCGTTCTCCGCCGGGCTCGCCACTGTCACCTGGGGGTCGATGGTGTCCGGGGCATCGAACTTGACCGAGCGGTAGGAGAAGTACGTACGGGCGTCACTGCTGGGGGTCGCGACGAGCTGCCACACGGGGGTGTCGTCCGGCGCCAGCTCCGTGGCGATCGCCTGCGTGGCCGAGGCCCAGCCGATCAGCACGTTGCCGGTCCCCGGGAGCCGCTGGGCGGATCCCATGAACCATCCGAACCAGCCGCTGGGTGCATACGACCTCACGAGGGTGGCGGTCCCGGCCTGCCGGTCGAGGTGCCAGACGGCCAGACGTGACTGCGGGCGCTCGTGAAGGGGGCCGGTGGGGTCGGTCGGGTCGACACAGAGGGCGCCGAACCCGTTGATCGACCCGTTGTCGAACACCATGATGTCGCCGTTGGGAAGCTGGGTCGCGTAGTGCTGTCCACAGGCCCCCTGAGCGGGGTCGTCGACGTAGGAGAACGAGCTGTCGCGCCCCCCGAGCTTCCAGACGATGTCACCTGGCTGGTAGCCGTCATGGGGAAGCCGGGCGATCTCGATCACCGCCGACAGGTTGCGGAAAGAGGCCAGGAAGTCCTCGCCGCCGTTCGTGATCTGCACCGAGTTCACGTGTGCGTAGTCGGCGGTACTCACCACGCTCTCACCGGCCAGGGCACTGCTGTTCCATTGGAAGACCACGTCTCCGGCAGGGTCGACCTCCTGGATGACGGAGTCGGTCTTGCCGGTCACCTGGTTCGGTTCGTAGGCCAGCAGCACCATCGAACCGCCGGGCTCGAGGATCGAGTCGTGACTGTCGGTGTTGGTGAGCCCGACCGTCCGGTGCTGGGCGATCGGCTGGAACGAGGAGCTCATCTCCACGATGTCGGCACCGGTCCGCCCGGCCGCCGAGGTGGGACGCGCTTCTGTGAAATGGCCGTTCGGCTGTCGCTTGAGGTCGATGCCCCCCGCGTGGCTGGTGTAGACCCACGTCGGAACGCCGTTGCTGTCGAGCGTGGTGTCGAACTGTGGCCAGCCGTTGTTCGCCCACTGGCTGAGGGTCACACCGACCAGGCCGGGAGTGATCCCGGGCTCCTTCACGGTGGCCGTCAAGGTCGGGAAGTCCGCCGGGAGGAGGAATACGGAATCGGCCTCGCGGCCTCCCGAGTCGACGTAGATGACGGAGATCTCCGTCCCGGCGTCAAGTCCGGTGAGGGTGGTCCCTTCCGTCACCGGCACGCCATCGACCAGGACGTAGCCAGCCGGGTCCGACGTGGTCGCCTGCACGGTGACCGAGGCACCGTGGTTGGTCGTGTTGTCGGTGGCGTCGGACGGGTAGGTGTCCTCTGTCGTGGTCGCCGCGTAGCGGCGGACCGACGGGTCGTAGGCGGGATACATGGACACCCCGGTGCCGGAGACCTGCAGGGTATGAGTCGGGCCGGCCTGAGCGACGGCGCTGGGCGCCGCCACGACCGCCAGCGGGGCGACCACCAGGGCTGCTGCAACAGCGACTCTCAACATCAGCTGTCCGGGGGGTGGGGGCGCGCGGCAGGGGGAGTCTAGACACGCAGGAGGCACCCCGTCCGTCGATGACCGAGGAGCGTCGGTGTGGCACCGTGAGCCGGGTGGACGCCGCCGATCTCATCCCGCTGGCCGGCGGCTGGTCGGGCCAGACCTTCCTGGCCGAGGCCGGCGGTCAGCGGTCGGTGGTCCGGATCTACCCGCCGGGGCTGCGCGACGACGCCGCCCCCGAGATCGACGCCGCCGTGCTTCACCTGGTCAGGGGCCTGGTGCCCGTCCCCGAGATCCTGGAGGTACGGCGCGGGGTCGCCGCCGCGGACCGGCCCGGGCTGTTGGTCACCTCGTGGCTACCGGGGGAGCGCGGCGACCTGGTGCTGTCCGCTCTGGACGACGACGGGCTGTCCCGGCTCGGCCATCAGGTCGGGCGGCTGGTCGGCATCCTCGGCGGCATGCCGACGCTGCGGCCCGGACCCTTCGTGGACCCGTCCCTCCACGTCGGCGACTTCGGCCTCGCCGACGGTCTGCCCGGTTTCGTGGAGGCGTCCGGGCTGTCCTGGGACCCCGGGCTCCTGGCCCGGCTGGTCGAGGTGGCGACAAACGCGCAGGCGCTGCTCGACACCACCGGCCGCACCTGCCTCGTGCACAGCGACCTCAACCCCAAGAACCTGCTGCTGGACCCCGACACCCTCGAGGTGACCGCGGTCCTCGACTGGGAGTTCGCCCACTCGGGCCACCCGTTCACCGACCTCGGCAACGTCCTGCGCTTCGACCGGGCACCGGCCTACGCCGAGGCGGTGCTGGCGGGCTACCGCGAGCGGCACGCCGTACCGGCTGCGGAGGCCCTCGCGCTGGCCCGGGCCGCGGACCTCTGGGCGCTGGTCGACCTCGCCTCCCGGGCCGGCCAGAACCCGGTCGCCGACCGGGCCGACCTGCTCCTCCGGTCGGTGGCCGCGCAGGGCGACCTGCATGCCGTCCTCGCTGGTTGGACGCCTGACACGCCCCCCGCGTAGACTCGCGGGGCGCTAGGAGTCTGCCTGCGTCCCGGACGGAGCGGACACCGGCTCGCTATCTGTTCACCGCGTGACGGCACTCGTCGGGTCGCGGAGATCTCCACGGGGTAGTGACACAGACTTCACGCGTGCACGCCCACCAACTCCACCCATCCAAGGAACTCCTTCCCATATGAGCAGCACCTACTACGCCGAGGTCGACGCCCCCCAGGTCGCGATCAACGACATCGGGTCCGAAGAGGACGTCCTCGCCGCCATCGACGGCACCATCAAGTACTTCAACGACGGTGACATCGTCGAAGGCACCATCGTCAAGGTCGACCGGGACGAGGTCCTGCTCGACATCGGCTACAAGACCGAGGGCGTCATCCCCTCGCGCGAGCTGTCGATCAAGCACGACGTCGACCCCAACGAGGTCGTCAACGTCGGCGACAAGGTCGAGGCCCTGGTGCTCCAGAAGGAGGACAAGGAAGGCCGCCTGATCCTGTCCAAGAAGCGCGCCCAGTACGAGCGCGCGTGGGGCACGATCGAGCAGGTCAAGGAGGAGGACGGCGTCGTCGAGGGCACCGTCATCGAGGTCGTCAAGGGCG
>JAHEXO010000190.1 GCA_023252065.1 Nocardioides sp.
ACCCCCTCGACGACGCGGCCACCCGCGACGACACCCCCGAGCTGGTCGGCGTCCGCCATGCCCTGCACGTGCGGCCGTTCGTGGTCTTCCTGGCTGTCGCCTTCGTGGGCATGGGTGTCTTCAACGGCATCTCCACGTGGGTGGAGGAGATCGTGCGACCGCGCGGCTTCTCCTCGAGCGACGCCGGGACCCTCGGCGCCCTCCTGCTGCTCGGTGGGGTCGTGGGAGCCGTCGTGCTCTCCGCGCTGTCGGACCGCGCGCAGCGGCGCGTCCCGTTCCTCACCCTGTCGATGGCCCTGTCGGCCCCGGCCCTGGTCTGGCTCGCCCTGGCCCAGTCGCACGTCGGGATCTTCTGCTCGGCGTTCGTGCTCGGCTTCTTCCTCACCAGCGCGATGCCGATCGGCATGCAGTACTCCGCCGAGATCACGGTGCCGACCCCCGAAGGCACCACCAACGGGCTGATCCAGCTCGCCGGCCAGGCGTCCGTCGTGTTCGTGCTCCTGATGGAGCTGATCCGGTCGCCCTCGGGCTCCTTCACGCCGTCCCTCGGCGTGCTCGCCGGCCTCCTGCTGGTCGGAGCCGTGGCCGTGCACCGGCTTCCCGAACCCACGCATCACCTCGCGCTGCGCGACGCCCTCGCGCACGCAGGAGACCGAGAACAGGACGGCACGTCATGAACGACTTCCCGTATGCCGAGCGGTTCCCCGTCAACCGCCGCCTCCCCGAGCACGGGCGGCCGCGGTCCGAGGTCCTCGCCGAGCTCCGGGCGATGGCTGCCGAGGAGGACGCGTTCTGGGAGACCGGGAAGTGCTCCGGGACGATGTACTCCGGCGACAAGGAGCACTACCGCTTCCTCAACGAGGCGTTCGGGCTCTTCGCCCACGTGAACGTCCTGCAGCGCGACATGTGCCCGAGCGCGACCAAGTTCGAGGGCGAGGTCATCGCGATGGCGCTCGACCTGATGCACGCCGACGCCGTGGAGGACACCACCCCGGCCGGGCTGGTCACCAGCGGCGGCACCGACAGCCTCGTGCACGCCATGCTGGCCTACCGCGAGCACGCCGCCCAGGAGCGCGGCATCGACGGCTCGGCCGGGCGGCCCAACATCGTGAAGCCCGAGACCGCGCACCCGGCGTTCGACAAGGCGGCCCGGCTGCTCGGGCTGGAGCTGCGGGTGGTCCCGGTGACCGAGGACACGACCGTCGACCCGGCGGTGATGGCCGCGCAGATCGACGACCTGACGATCGGGATCATCGGGTCGGCCTGCAACTACGGCTACGGCACGATCGACCCGATCGCGGAGCTCGGCCGGCTCGCGCTCGGCCGCGGAGTGCCCCTGCACGTGGACGGCTGCCTCGGCGGCTTCATCCTGCCCTTCGGCGAGGAGCTCGGCTACGACATCCCGCCGTTCGACTTCCGGGTGCCGGGGGTCGCCTCGATCTCGGCGGACACCCACAAGTACGGCTACTCGTTCAAGGGCACCTCGACGCTGCTGTTCCGCGACCGGGCCTTCCGCAACGCCCAGTACTTCGAGCTGGCCGGCTGGAGCGGCGGGAAGTACATGTCGCCGAGCATCCCGGGCTCGCGGTCGGGCGGGCTGCTGGCGGCGTCGTGGGCGGCGATGGTGCAGTACGGACGCGAGGGCTACCTCGAGCACGCCCGGGCGATCTTCGCGACGGCCGAGCGGATGAAGGCGGTCGTCGGCGCGCACCCGGAGCTGCAGATCATCGGGCGGCCGACGTTCTGCTTCAGCTTCACCTCCGACGCTTTCGACATCTACCACGTCGCCGACTTCATGCGGGAGCGCGGCTGGCGCTTCAACGGCCAGCAGTATCCCAACGCGATCCACATGGCGGTGACCGGACCGCAGACGCAGCCGGGAGTCGTCGAGCAGTTCGAGTCCGACCTCGCCGAGGCCGTGCCCTACGCCGTAGCGCAGGAGGCGGCCGGGGAGCAGGCCTTCAGCGGCGCCCTCTACGGCGGGGTGGCCGGTGGGCTCACGACCGAGGTCGAGGAGTTCATCTCGGCGGTGATGACCGACATGCTCGACACCCAGCACTCGCTGCCACCCGACGCCTCATGAGCTGCTGGTGAGCGCCTCATGAACGCCCGGTACGTGCTCGCGGTCGACCTCGGCACCGGCGGACCCAAGGTCGGGCTGCTGACGACCCGTGGCGAGATCGCCTGGTGGGAGCACCGGACCGTGGCGACCCGACGGGGGCCCGGCGGCGCGGCCACGCAGGACGCCGACGAGTGGTGGCGGCTGGTGGTCGACAGCACCCGCAGAGGGCTCGCCGAGTCCGGCGTCGACGGTGACCAGGTGGTCGCGGTCGCGGTGACCGGCCAGTGGGCGAGCACCGTACCGGTGGACGAGCAGGGCAACCCGGTCGGCGAGTGCGTGATGTGGATGGACTCCCGGGGTCGAGACCTGTCCCGCGCCGTCGTGGGTGGGCCGGTGTCGGGCTACGACCCGGTCGCACTGGCCACCTGGGTACGCCGTACCGGCGGCGTGCCGTCGACCAACGGCGACGACCCCCTCGGCCACCTGCTCCACCTCGAGCACGAGCAGCCCGAGGTGGCCCGGCGGGCCCGCTGGTACCTCGAGCCGGTCGACTACCTCACGATGCGCTTCACCGGGCTCCCGGTCGCCTCGCACATGTCGATGACCGGCGCGTGGCTGACCGACAACCGCCGGCTCGACCTCCTGACCTACGACGCCACGCTGGTCAAGCGGTCCGGGGTCGCGGCCAGGAAGCTGCCGCCCCTGGTCGAGACCGGCTCCTTGGTCGGACCGGTGCAGCCCTCGGTCGCAGACGAGCTCGGCATCTCCGGCCGTGCCCAGGTGGTCACCGGCCTGCCGGACCTGCACGGGATCACCGTGGGCTCCGGGCTGGTGGCGCCCTACGAGACACACCTCTCGATCGGCACGACCGGCTGGATCGGGTGCCCCCTGCCGGCGAAGAAGACCGACGTCATCCGGCAGTTGGCCGCGGTCCCCGGACTCGGCCGGCTCGGCAGCGCGCCGTACCTCCTGGGCAACAACCAGGAGAGCGCCGGCCGCTGTCTGCAGTGGTTCCAGAGCGTGGCCGGCACGCCCGGCGCCGCGCCTCCGTCGTACGACGAGATCACCGCGCTGGCGGCGACCGCCCCGCCCGGCTCCGGCGGGGTGCTCTTCGCGCCGTGGATCGCAGGGGAGCGGTCACCTGTCGACGACCGCTCGGCGCGCGGCGGCTTCCACAACGTCTCCGTCACCACCTCGACCGCCGACCTGGCCCGGTCGGTCCTCGAGGGGGTCGCCTTCAACGCCCGCTGGCTGCTCGCCGCCGCCGAGCACTTCACCGAGCGTCGCCTCGACCCGCTGCGCCTGGTCGGCGGGGGAGCCCAGTCGGAGCTGTGGTGCGCGATCGTGGCCGACGTCTGCGACCGGACCGTGGAGCGGGTGGCCGACCCGTTGCTGACCGGGCTGCGCGGCGCGGCCCTCGCGGCCGGCATCGCGCTCGGCGACGTCGACCGCGGCGAGCTGCGCGGGTTGGTGCCCCTGGCCGGGACCCATCGCCCGGAGCCGGCGAACCGGGCGGTCTACGACCGGCTGTACGCCGAGTTCCCGCGGCTCTACCGGTCGCAGCGCCGGATGTTCCACCGCCTCAACCGGCCCCGCTGACCTGCGCTACCAAGGCGCTACCTGGCGCATGACTGGCTCCGCCGCGGGGTACCGAGGAGAGCCCCGGTCTCGACCCGGGCGTGCCGCCGACCCGAAGACCGAGAAGGATCCCGATGGAACTGCCCTCGCCCTGCGGACCCATGAGTCGGCTGATGGCCGAGCTGATCGGGGGAGGCCGGTCCGGGGAGCAGCCCGTTCCGGTCTCGGCGACCTCATCGGTGCTGGCCGACCGCGACGTCCAGCTCGCCCTGTGGATGGCCTACGAGCTGTCCTACCGCGGCTTCGACGGGGTGGACGACCGCCGGGAGTGGGCTCCCGAGGTGCTGCACCTGCGGGCGGCCCTCGAGGACCTCGTCGAGCAGGAGCTCCGGGCGGAGACCCGAGACCGCCTCGAGCGGGCGCCCGTCGCCGGCCCGGTCGGCGACCGGCTGCTTCGGCTCGTCGAGGACGACGACGGCCCGCACCTCTCGGCGTACCTCCGGCGCGACGCGACCTGGGACCAGATGCGCGACTTCCTCCGCGAGCGCAGTGTGCAGCAGCTCAAGGAGTCGGACCCGCAGTCCTTCCTCCTGCCCCGGCTCGAGGGGGCGGCCAAGGTGGCCCTGGCCGAGATCCAGTACGACGAGTACGGCGCGGGCCGACCGGAGCACCTCCACCAGCACCTGTACGAGCAGGCGCTGGAGGCTGTCGGCCTGGACGCGGCCTACGGCGCCTACGTCTCGGAGGTCTCGGCACTCTCGCTGGCGGCCGCCAACGTGATGTCGCTGTTCGCCCTCAACCGCCGGCTGCGGGCCTGCGGGATCGGGCACTTCGCCGCGTTCGAGGCCTCCAGCTCGGTGCCGTCGCGCCGGATCGCCGCCGGCCTCGAGCGGCTCGGCATGCCCGCGGCCACCGCGACGTACTTCCTCGAGCACGTGGAGGCCGACTCGGTCCACGAGCAGGTGGCGGCCCGGGACCTGTGCGGCGCGTTCGTCGAGCAGCATCCGTCGCGCCTGGACGACGTGATGTTCGGGGCCGCCTGTGCCCTGCAGCTCGACGCCCTGTCCGGCGCGGAGCTCCTGGCTCGGTGGGCGTCGGACGGTGCCGCCGAAGGGCTGGCGTCATGACGATCCAGGTCAGGGTGTGCCCCGACGGTCCCGCTCTCATCCGCGGAGCCGACGAGGTGGAGGACGACGAGGGACGCCGCCACGAGGTGACGCGGCCCGTGGTCGCGGTGTGCCTGTGCGGGAAGTCGTCGCGTACGCCGTGGTGCGACGGCACCCACAAGTCCCTGCGCCGCAGGCAAGAGCCCTGAGCATCGAGACCCGAGGGGGTGAGCTCGAGCCGGTCGACTTCGACGGTCTCCTCATCCACTTCGACGACCGGGTCCTGCGGCCGAGGGCCTGGACCGCCGAGCAGTCGCGCTGGGCCGCGTCGCTGCTTCCGGACCTCCCCGCCGGCGAGGTGCTCGAGCTGTGCGCAGGGGCGGGGCAGATCGGGCTGGCCGCGGTGGCCCGGTCGCAGCGCCTCCTGGTGTGCGTCGAGGCCGACGCGGTCGCCGCGCGCTACGCGGTCCTCAACGCCGCACGGTCCGGCCTGGCCGACCGGGTCGAGGTGCGCGAGACGCCTATGGCCCGCGCCCTGGGTCGCGACGAGCTGTTCCCCCTGGTCGTCGCCGACCCCCCGTGGGTGCGCCGTACCGAGACCGCTCGCTTCCCCGAGGACCCGCTGACGGCCATCGACGGCGGTGACTACGGGCTCGACGTGGCCCGTGAGTGCGTCGAGGTCATCGGGGCGC
>JAHEXO010000191.1:0-2272 GCA_023252065.1 Nocardioides sp.
TCCTCAAGGGCACCGTGCGCCGGATCTGGTCGGTGCTACGAGGCGCCGAGGCGCACGTCCAGCAGCTGTTCCCCCAGCTCGCGGACGACCGCTACCCGAACCTGCCAGAGGAGATCACGTTCGTCCACGCCGAGGACCTGCTCTCCCGCTACCCCGACCTGCCTCGCAAGCTCCGCGAGACCCGGATCCTCCAGGAGCACCCTGCCATCTTCATCATCGGCATCGGCTGGACCCTCGACGACGGATACCCGCACGAGCTGCGCGCCGCCGACTACGACGACTGGGTCACGCCGACCACCTCCGCCGAGGGTCGGCCCACGCACGGCCTCAACGGCGACATCCTGGTGTGGAACCCGGTGACGCAACGACGCCACGAGCTCACCTCCATGGGCGTCCGCGTCGACGCGTCGACGCTGCGCCAGCAGCTCGAGCTGACCGGTCAGCTCGACTGGCTGGAGCTGCCCTACCACCGCGCCATCATCGACGGCACGATCCCGCTGTCCATCGGTGGCGGCATCGGCCAGTCCCGCACCCAGATGCTGCTGCTGCGGAAGGCCCATCTCGGCGAGGTGAGCGTGACGGTATGGCCGGACGTGTTGAAGCAGATGGGGGCCCGGCACGACATCCACGTGCTCGAGTGAGCATCGCGGCAGCGTGGTGCGCCTCCGGGGTCGGCGACACCTGACCCCGACTCGGTAACGTGCGGTGATGCCCATCAAGCTCGAGAACGTCGCCATCGCCGTCCGCGACCTCGAAGCGACGATCGCCTTCTTCACCGACCTCGGGCTCACCGTTCTCGGCCGTGACACGGTGCAGGGAGAGTGGACCGACACCGCGGTCGGTCTCGACGGCAACCACGCCCGCATCGCCATGCTCCAGACGCCGGACGGCAACGGGCGCCTCGAGCTCTTCGAGTACCTCCATCCCGAGGCGATCGAGACGGAGCCCACCCGGCCCAACGAGATCGGCATGCACCGCGTGGCCTTCTCGGTCGACGACCTCGACGAGGCCCTCGAGATCGCCGCGCGGCACGGCTGCCATCCGCTGCGGGGCGTGGCGACGTACGAGAACGTGTACAAGCTGACCTACGTCCGCGGCCCCAGCGGCATCATCGTGATGCTCGCCCAGGAGCTGTGACAGGCTCGCAGGATGGCGCGGAAGGACCGGATCGAGCCCCACGCCGAGGTGGTGGCGAGGCTGGGTGACACCGCCCTGGCGCTGCCTGAGGCCTACGAGGAGGACGCCTGGACCGGGGTCCGGTGGCGGGTCCGGTCCAAGACCTTCGCCCACGTGATGGTGGGGCAAGCAGGCTTCGAGTCGTCGTTCCGCGACATCACGGGCATCGCCGACCCGACCACGCTCCTGACCTTCCACGCCACCGGTGACGAGCTGCTCGCGCTGGTGCATGCGGGCCTGCCGTTCTACAAGCCGCCCTGGTCACCCACGATCGTCGGGATGGTGATCGACGACGACACCGACTGGGCGGAGGTCGCCGACCTGGTCACCGAGAGCTACCGGATCTGTGCCCCGCAGAGGCTGACGAGGCTGCTGGACGTAGCGGCGGAGCCGCCCGGGTCTGCGGACTGACACGCTTCCACCGTCGGCAGCGTGGATCCTTGCCGCGGCCCGCGTCAGGGCACCGGCCGGCCCACCGGCCGCCACATGGTGGTGACGACGGAGCGGTCGAGGACTGCCTCGAACCGACCGATGGGGGCGTACCCCTGCCGCTCGTAGCGGCTGTCGTTGCGCGGGTTGGTCGACTCCAGGTAGGTCGGGGTGCCGGCCTCGTCCCACCGCTGCAGATCCGCGGCCAGGTGGGCCATGCCGGATCCGTGTCCGGCGCGGTCGGGCCGCGTCGCGAGCAGGCTCAGGTAGGCGTGGGGCCGGTCACGGGGGCGCTGCTGGTCGAACCGGTCCCACAGCTCCGCCATGGCAGCCGCCAGTCGCGCCGGGAGCATGCGCTCGACCAGGAGGAGTGCCTCGTGCTCCTGCTCTTCCGACAGCTCGTCCTCGCCGGGCGGGACCCAGATCGACACGGTCCCGGTGTCGGGCCCGGCGAACGCCGTGCCGTGACCACGAGCCCCCTCGACGTAGAACCGCCAGAAGGCGCGCAGGTCGGCCACGGATGCGTTGTCGGCGTCCAGGGCGAGGCGCCACACGGGGTCGCCCCGGAAGGCCTGTGCGATCGTGTCCGCCGCGGCATCGACCTCCTCCGCCGAGACGCGATGAACGTCCATGCCGGTGATGCTAGTGGCGTCCAGGGACGGCAGCG
>JAHEXO010000191.1:2282-5433 GCA_023252065.1 Nocardioides sp.
CCGACCTGCTGGGATCCAAGAGACGACGGCTGCACCTAGCATGGCCGGGTGCGGAGGTTCGACGAGCTCGACGCGGTCCTGGCGGCGGGCACGTTCGGCGAGATCACCAGCGTCGTCGTCGCGCGCCCGGGCCGGGTGGTTCACGAGCAGTACGTCGACGGGCAACCGCAGGCACTTCGCAACACCCGGTCCGCCACGAAGTCGGTGGTGGGGATGATCACCGGGATCGCGTTGGAGCGTGGGTTCCTGTCCTCCGTCCAGGACCGGGTGCTGCCCTACTTCCCCGACGTGGCGACACCGCCGCATCCGAAGAGGGACGAGATGACGGTCGAGGACCTGCTCACCATGAGCTCGTGCCTCGAGTGCGACGACTCGAACGGCTTCTCGGCCGGACACGAGGAGCGGATGTACCCCCGTGAGGACTGGGTGGAGTTCGCCCTCACGCTTCCCGCGCGTGGCTTCCCCTCGTGGGTCACCCGGCCCGAGGACTCGCCGTACGGGCGGGCGTTCAGCTACTGCACGGCGGGTGTCGTCCTGCTCGGCGCGCTGCTGGAGCGCGCCATCGGTGAGCCCCTGGCCGACTTCGCGAGGCGCGAGCTGTTCGCGCCCCTCGGCATCGATCGCGCGGAGTGGCCGATCGCCCCACTGGGCCACACGTCCGCGGCCGGCAGGCTGCTGTTGACCAGCCGGAGCCTGCTGACGCTCGGGACGCTCTACCTGGACTCGGGGGTGTACGGCGGGCGCCAGGTCGTGGCCGAGGAGTGGGTGCACGCCTCCATACGAGCGCACGTGAGGATCGACGAGCAGAACGAGTACGGGTACCTGTGGTGGCTTCGGGAGATGCGCAGCCAACACACGGCCTACATGACGGGCAGCGGCGGGAACCGGGTGCACCTCTTTCCCGAGCTCGACGCGGTGGCCGTCGTGACCTCGGCGAACTTCGGCCGCCCTGACGCCCACGCCCTGAGTGACGAGCTGGTCGAGTCCTACGTCGTTCCAGCCCTCGCGTCCTGAAGCGCGGCTTGCGGATCGGCTGCGCAGGGGACGACCCGCCACCACACTGGTGCCATGCGATCCGTCCCCCCGCTCGCAGCCGCCGGCATCGCCGTTGCCCTGGTCACCCTGGCGGCAGCACCCGGCAGCACCTCGCCGGTACGGCGTGAGGCCTCGGCTGCAGGGGTGACGCTCATGGTGGACGCGACCGCGGGTCGGCACCCGATCAGCCCGCTCGTCTACGGCGTCAACTTCGCCTCGCAGATCTCCGGGCTGGGCAAGGCGTTCCGGGTGCCCGTCGACAGGTGGGGAGGCAACAGCACGAGCCGCTACAACTACACCAACGACACCTACAACACCGGGTCGGACTGGTACTTCGAGAACATCGTCGCCACCGGGAACTGCACGCTCGACTCACTCATCAACACCGACCGCCGGCGCCACTCGAGCAGCCTGGTGACCGTGCCCATGGTGGGCTGGGTGTCCCACGACTCCCCCGCCCGGCATCCCTTCACCTGCTCGTTCCCCCGAACCGTCTTCGCGACCCAGAACGACTTCGACTACTGGGACAGCAACTGTGGCAACGGCGTCGACGGCAGCACCGACCTGACCGCCGATCCGACCACGACCTCCACGGCCGCGGGGCCGGCCTTCGACGCGCAGATGGTCAAGCACCTGGTGTCGTCGTACGGCAAGGCGTCACACGGGGGCGTGCGTCTCTACGAGCTCGACAACGAGCCCGACCTCTGGAACAGCACCCATCGCGACGTCCACCCGGACCCGCTGAGCGAGAGCGAGCTCTGGTCGAGGTCCAAGGCCACCGCCCAGGCCGTGAGGTCCGCCGATCCGAGCGCCGAGGTGGTCGGGCCGAGCGACTGGGGCTGGTGTGCCTACTACTACTCGGCCGTCGACGCATGCGGCAGCTCGACGGCGGATCGCGATGCCCACGGGGGTCTCCCGTTCGGCGAGTGGTACCTCCGGCAGTTCGCCCACGCCGAGCGCACCGGAGGCACCCGCCTGCTGGACTTCTTCGACGAGCACTTCTACCCGCAGGAGAGCGGCGTCGCGCTCAGTCCGGCCGGCGACGCCGCCACGCGGGCGCTCCGGCTGCGCTCCACCCGCGCCCTCTGGGACCCGACGTACGTCGACGAGTCCTGGATCAGCCAGGCCAACGGCGGCAAGCCACTGCAGTGGGTCCGCACGATGCGGGCGTGGGTCAGGCACTACTACCCAGGCACGAAGACGGCTATCAGTGAGTACAACTGGGGAGCGCTGGACTCGATGAACGGCGCCCTGGCGCAGGCCGACGTGCTGGGGATCTTCGGACGCGAGCGCCTCGGCCTTGCCACCTTGTGGGGACCGACCAAGGCGACCGACCCGTGGGCCTACGCCTTCCGGATGTATCGCAACTACGACGGCAACGGCGCGCAGTTCGGGTCCACCTCCGTGCGAGCCGTGAGCAGCGACCAGGGCCGACTGGCTGTCTACGCCGCCACTCGCGGCTCGCGAGGCGCGCTGACGCTGATGCTGATCAACAAGACGGGGTCGTCGATCCGTTCTCCGATCGTGCTGCGTCACTTCGCGGCCGGTCGGACGGCCCGCGTCTTCAGGTACTCCGCTGCCCACCCGCACGCCATCGTGCGGGGCCCTTCGGTCTCGGTGTCCCACCAGCGCCTCACGGCGACCTGCCCCGCCGACTCCATCACCCTGCTGGTGCTGCCGCGTCGCTAGCCGAGGCACGATCGCGGCAGCGCCCGTCCGCCGGCTCGCTCCGCAGCGTGCTCATGCCAAGGCCCCCGTAGAAGAAGTGGCTGTCGGCGCGACCTCCAGGCAGCAGTCCAGTCCGAACACCATCTCGCGGTCGTGCGGCTTCGGCAAGGGACGAGCGGTCGATTCTCCTGGCGGCGCCCGGGCTAGTGCGAGTCGACCACGGCCAGCGTGCACCGCGAGATGCACACGAGCTTGTCGTCGCCGTCGACGATCCGGACTTCCCAGACCTGGCTACGCCGGCCCAACGAGATCGGCCGGGCCGTGCCGGTGACCCAACCGGAGGTGACGGGTCGTAGGTGGTTGGCGTTGATCTCCATGCCGACGCATGCCTGGTCGGGAGCGGCGACGAACGTGGCAGCGCAGCTGACCAGGCTCTCGGCGAACAGCA
>JAHEXO010000192.1 GCA_023252065.1 Nocardioides sp.
TTCATCCTGGACAGGCTCGACGAAGGCGGCCTCACGCGGCATCAACTACATCCACAACCGCATCCGCGAACACGAGCAGCGCGATCTCGTGCACGACTGGCTCGTCGTGAGGGGCTTCCGCGGCGCGGTCGATGCCGACCTGCGCAAGCGCGTGGGAACGAGGTCGGGAATCCTCTTCCGGACAGCAAGGTCGCCCACGAGAGCGGTACGACGCCGCCCAGGATCCGGCCGGACAGGCCCCCGGGCGTGAGGAGCAGGGCGGCTACGTGAACGTCGACGAGCACCGGTACTGAGGTTTCTCAGACCCGGTCCGACGCGGTCGCCTGAAGCTGCTCCCACTCGCGCTGCGCTCGCGCGTGCCACTGCGCGTGCCGCTGGTGGAAGACCGAGGCAGCGCGTGGTCCTGGCCAGTCGTGGTCGAGGAGCTCGCGCGGTAGATCGGGATCGAGGAACGGAAACCGGCGCCACGTCTGCACGAGTTCGACCTGTGCGACGAAGGCATCCCGGCCGGTGGTCGCCCTTCGGCCCTGGAACTCGTCCAGGAACGCGAGATAACGCTTCTCGACGTCCGCCAGGTCCCAGGCGGCTTCGCCGAGGAGTCTCTCCTCGCCGATCCCGGCCGTCGGACCGACCCAGGAGAACGATTGGGACACCAGGTCGAGCTCCCGTACCACCCGGTCGACCTCGCCGGCACGGGTGGCGTCCGGGCTGATCCACAAGCCCGACGTTGGCGAGCCGAGGCCCAGCCACGTCAGCCGGGTGCGGAGCCGGTGGCGCAGCTGGCGCTGGCTCTCCGGGACGGACACGCTCAGGACGAGCCAGCGACCGTCCCAGGGGTGCGGCTCTCTCATGAACCCGTAGATGCGTGTGGTGCCCTCGGCGAGCAGGTCCGTGCCGTGGTCGCTGAGCAGCCACGACGTACGCCGACCGTGTCGCTGCGCGCTGAGAAGTCCCTCGGCGCTCGTGCGGGCAATGGCTTGCCGCGCGGCTCGTTGCTCGATGTCGAACCGGCCCAGCGCCTCGAGAATGGTGGCGGTCCACACCGGCTCCTGCCGGGGCAGGGCGAACTCGCCGAGCACGGTGAGGAGCATGGAACGCGCGCTCGCCGAGCCGATCTCGCGCCGACGACTCAACGGTGCGGACGGAGCGTCGGTCACCTAGCTCTCCGATCGTTCCACAACTGCTTGACGAGTCATCATCGTTTCGTAGGATGATCTTGGCCGCAACGGTGCCGCCCCCACAGCGGACCTTCGTTCTGATCGGCTCAGGAAGAAGTACTTCAGATGACCACCGCTCAGCAGGAGCAGGCCCAGGGCGCCGGCGGCGGGCCCCAGCCGGTGGCGAGCGGCCCGGAGGGTGAAGGCGTACCCGTGGTCGACTTCGACACCCACCCTGACCGGTACCACCACTGGCACCTCGCGGTGCACGACCAGGTAGCCACGGTCACGCTCGGGGTCGACGAGTCAGGCGGTCTCGTCCCTGGCTACGAGCTCAAGATGAACTCCTACGACCTGGGGGTCGACATCGAGCTGTACGACGTCGTACAGCGGCTGCGTTTCGAGCATCCTGAGGTGAAGGTCGTCGTGATGACGGGGGGCCTGGACCGGATGTTCTGCGCCGGCGCCAACATCCGGATGCTGGCGCAGTCCAGCCACGCCTGGAAGGTCAACTTCTGCAAGTTCACCAACGAGACCCGTAATGGGATCGAGGACGCGACCGAGCACTCTGGTCAGACCTGGATCGCCGCGCTCAACGGCACAGCGGCGGGCGGCGGCTACGAGTTGGCGCTCGCCTGCGACGACATCATCCTCGTCGACGACGGATCCTCCACCGTCTCACTGCCCGAGGTGCCGCTGCTGGGTGTCCTGCCCGGCACCGGTGGCCTGACGCGGGTGGTCGACAAGCGGCACGTGCGCAAGGACAGAGCCGATCTGTTCGCCACCAAGTCCGAGGGCTACCGCGGCAGCACCGCTGTCGCCTGGGGCCTGATCGACGCGACGTTCCCCAAGCGGTCGTGGGACGAGCAGATCAGGACCCGCGCATCGGACGCCGCCGCTCGTTCGTCGCGCAGTGGCGAGCACGGCGTCGTGCTGACGCCCCTTCGCCGGGTCGAGGACGGCGACACGATCACCTATCCCTTCGTCACGGCGACCGTCGTCCGGGACGCGCGCAGAGTGGACATCACCGTCCACGGCCCGACCGAGGCGCCGCCGGCCGATGGGGCGGCCGTACTCGAGCAGGGCGTCGACTACTGGCCGCTGGCGGTCACGCGCGCGCTCGACGACCTCGTGCTCCGGCTCCGAACCAACGAGCAGGAGCTCGGCACCTGGGTCTTCCGCAGCCGGGGCGACACCGACCAGGTGCTCGCCTACGACGCGCAGCTGCGCGACCTCGCCGGCGACTGGTTCGTCAACGAGACCGTCCACTTCTACAAGCGCTTGCTCAAACGGCTCGACGTCACTAGCCGCACCATCTTCTCGGTGATCGAGCCCGGCAGCTGCTTCGCCGGCCTGCTCCTCGAGATCCCGCTCGCCTCGGACCGCCAGTACATGCTGGAGGGTGTGTTCGAGGACGTCGACCCGGACGCCGATCCGGCGAGCATCGTGCTCACCCGGTCCAACGACGGCGCCTACCCGATGGGCAACGGCCTGACCCGGCTGGCCAGCCGGTTCTGGGGTCACGACAACGCTCTCGAGGCCGCTCGCGCCACGGTCGACAAGCCTCTGACGGCCACTGCCGCCGACGAGGTGGGGCTGGTGACCATGGCTCTCGACGACATCGACTTCGATGACGAGCTCCGCATCGCCTTCGAGGAGCGCGCCTCGCTCTCGCCCGACGCGCTCAGCGGCATGGAGGCCAACCACCGCTTCGTGGGGCCCGAGTCGATGGAGACGAAGATCTTCGGACGACTCACGGCCTGGCAGAACTGGATCTTCAACCGGCCCAATGCGTCCGGGCCCGAGGGTGCGCTGCGCCGGTTCGGCACCGGGCAGCGCGGCAGCTACGACTACCGGCGGGTCTGAGCCGATGACCGACCAGTTCAACGCTGCGGACTATCTGGTTCACCGACACCTCGCCGAGGGCCGTGCCGGCAACCTGGCGGTGCGGGGGAGTGGGAGCGACCTCACGTATGGCGATCTGAGCAGCCGGGTCCGCACCGTCGGCGCGGCGCTGCGCGGTCTCGGGCTACGTCGTGACGACCGGGTGCTCATGGTGATGTCCGACGACGTCCCCATGCTGACCACGATCCTCGGCGCGTTCCATGCGGGCTTCGTGGCGACCCCGATCTCGACCATGTTGAACGGAGCCGAGCTCGGGAGGATCGTCGCCGACTCGGGCGCCGCGGCAGTCGTGTGCACGGGTGAGTTCACGAACAGCGTCGCCGAAGCGCTCCGCGTCGCGCCGCACGTCGAGCACGTCGTCCACGTGGGCGACCCGGGTGCTCTGTCCGGCGACGACGGCGTCCGGCTCCACGACTGGGACTCGTTCGTCGCGGCCGGCGCGGCTGCCCTCACCGTCGAGCCGACGAGCGGTGACACCGAGCCGACGGTCGACGACAGCTGGGCGCTCTGGCTGTACACCTCCGGCACCACCGGCCTGCCGAAGGCCGCCATGCACCGCCACGCGAACATCCGCTACGTCTGCGAGACGTACGGGCAGCAGGTCCTCGGGATCACACCGGGCGACACGACCTTCTCGGTCGCGAAGATGTTCTTCGCCTACGGCATCGGCAACACCGTCTTCTTCCCGTTCTCGGTCGGGGCCAGCACAGTGCTCGAGCCGCAGCGACCCAGCCCCCAGGGTGTGCTCGAGCGCCTCCGAGGAGAGCGGCCCACCCTCTTCTTCGCCGTACCCACGTTCTTCGCCGCACTGGCGGCCAGCGACCTCCCCGACGACGCCTTCGGTTCGGTCCGCTGGTGCGCGAGCGCGGGCGAACCCCTGCCCGCGCCACTCCAGAAGCGGTTCACCGACCGCTTCGGCGTCGAGATCCTCGACGGCATCGGCTCGACCGAGGCGCTCCACATCTTCCTGTCCAACCGCCCCGGCGACATCCGCCCCGGCACCACCGGAAAACCCGTCCCGGGATACGACGTCGAGGTGCGCGACGCCCACGGCGCCGTCGCCGCCACGGGCGAACCGGGCGCTCTCTACGTCCGCGGCGAGTCGATCGCGCTCGGCTACTGGCACCGCACGGACGCCAGCCGGCAGGTCTTCCAGGGGTCTTGGCTCAGCACCGGCGACACGTACGTGTGCGACGAGGACGGCTACTTCCGCTGCCTGGGTCGCAACTCCGACATGCTCAAGTCCGGCGGCATCTGGGTCTCGCCCACGGAGGTCGAGAGCCGACTGCTGGAGCACCCCGGCGTTCGGGAGGCCGCTGTGGTCGGAGTCGCCGACGAGGACGACCTGGTCAAGCCCGTCGCCGTCGTGGTGGCAACGGGCGTGACGCCCGAGGAGCTGATCACGTGGTGCCGGGACGGCTTGGCCCACTTCAAGGCTCCGCGGCAGGTCGTCTTCGTCGACGACCTGCCCAAGACCGCCACCGGAAAGCTCCAGCGGTTCAAGGTGCGCGCCCTGCTGGCCGAGTCGGTCATTGATCAGTCCACCGCCGAAGCCGCCACCATCGACACCGACACGCTGGGAGTCGCCCCGTGAGTGCTCGTCGCCACCGCGACCTGCTCGTGGCACCGGTTCCGTCCTGATTCCGAGTACGCCCGCACAGCGCCAGGAGGAGACTCGGCCATGCCGTACGTGATCGCCAGCCCCTGCATCGACGTCAACGACAAGGCGTGCGTCGACGAGTGCCCCGTCGACTGCATCTACGAGGGGAACCGCAAGAGCTACATCAACCCCAGGGAGTGCATCGACTGCGGCGCCTGTGAGCCGGTGTGTCCGGTCGAGGCGATCAGCCAGGACCGACGGGTCCCCGACGAGGACGAACAGTTCATCGACGACAACCTGACGTTCTTCACCGGGGTGCTGTCGGGTCGCGACTCTCCGCTCGGCTCACCCGGAGGCGCCTCCAAGGTCGGCGAGCTGGACACAGACACACCGCTCGTCCGCGGCTGGTAGGCCACCGATGCTCGACGGCCACCTCCTGATCGACGCCCACGTGCACCTGCCGGTGCTCGGTTCCCTGCGCCCTGCCTGGATCCAATGGGCGCGAGACTTCGGCCCTCCCGGGATCCTCGACGAGCTGTGGGACGCCGATGGTCACCCCGAGCCGCAGGCCCTGGACGAGGTGTTCGACCAGCAAGGCGTCGACGCTGCCCTGCTCTTCTGTGAGTACAGCCCTAAGGTCACCGGCTACCAGAGGTTCGAGGACCTGCTTCCGGTCGTCGAGCACAACCCGGCGCGGTTCCGGCCGGTCGCCAACGTCAACCCTCACCTGCAGTTCCCGATCGCCGACGAGGTACGCCGACAGC
>JAHEXO010000193.1 GCA_023252065.1 Nocardioides sp.
GCACGTCGGAGTCGTAGTGCATGGTCACGACGACCCGGGTGCCCGAGGGCGTCACCGAGTCGACCTTGCCGACCGGCACGCCGAGCACCCGCACGTCGCTGCCCTCGTAGAGCGAGACCGTCCGGGGGAACTCCGCGGTCAGCGTCTTGGGCGAGCTGCCGCCGAGCACGAACGTCGCCAGTCCGGCCACCACGAGGGTGGCGACGATCAGGGGCGCCACGACCCTGGTCCAGCGCGGCATCTCAACCACCCACCTGGGGGACGGGCGGGAGGTTCTGGATGTAGGTGTCGAACCACGGGCCGTTGCCCAGCGTGTTGGCGAAGACGCGGTAGAACGGCGCCATCAGCCGGATGCTCTGGTCGATCTGGTCGGAGTCCTTGTCGAGCACGTCGACGACGGCGGCCAGGTGGGTCAGGGCCGGCTTGAGGTCGGCACGGCTCTGGGTGACCAGGGCCGTCAGCTGGACCGACAGCTGCGAGGTGGAGCGGAGGAGGTCGTGGATGGACTGCCGGCGCTTGTCGAGGGCCTGGAAGAGGACCGCGGAGTCGCGCATCAGGCCGACGATGTCCTGGTCGCGGGCGTGCAGGCTGCCGGAGACGCTCCGCAGGTTCTGCAGGAGGGTGCCGATCTGCTGGTCGCGGGCCGCCAGGTTGCCGGACAGCGCCGAGACCCCGGCCAGCGCCCGGCGGAACGACTGCGGCGTGTTGCGGGTCAGGTCGGCCAGGGTGGTCAGGCTCCGGGCGAGCCGGCCGGTGTCGATTCGCTGCGTGGTGCGGGCGAGGCCCGAGAACGCCTGCACCACGTCGTACGGCGAGGTGGTGCGGTCGGTCGGGATCTCGCTGCCTGCCTTCAGCTGGCCGGCACCGGCCGGCTCCAGGGAGAGGTACATGGCGCCGAGGAGGGTCTTCACCTTGATCGCCGCGCGGGTCTCGGTGCCGAAGTCGGCGTGGTCCTGGATCCGGAAGGCGACCTTGACGTGGCCGCCGTCGAGCGAGACGGCGTCGACCTTGCCCACGCGCACGCCGGCGATGCGCACCTCGTCGTCGGCCTTGAGACCCCCGGCCTCGGTGAAGTCGGCGTAGTAGGTGGTGCCGCCGCCGATGACCGGCAGCTTGTCGGCGTTGAAGGCCAGCAGGATCAGCCCCAGCACGACGGCGAGGCTGACCGCCCCGACCACGACCGGGTTGCGCTCACGGAACGGGATGCTCACTTGAGGTGACACCTGTCCGAGTTGGTGTCATAGCTGATCGGGACGGCGGTCGAGCCGATCCGCACCTGACCGGTGAAGTTGCAGAGGTAGAAGTTGAACCACGAGCCGTAGATGGCGGTCCGGCCGATCTTGGTCAGCTTGATCGGGAGCACCTGGAGCGACCGGTCGATCTCGGCCCGCCCCCGGTCGAGGTTGGCCGCGAAGCCCCGCAGGTGGTGGATGTCGGAGACGAACGGGCCGCGGATGCCGGAGACCAGGTCGGCGGTCTGGGTGGAGAGACGCGAGATCTGGTCGAGCGAGCCGAGGATCGCGCCGCGGTCGTCCTTCAGTCCGCCGACGAACTGTCGGAACGTCGTGATCAGCGAGTTGAGCTGGTGGTTGCGGCGACCCACATGGGCGAGGACGGAGTTGAGGTTGGTGACCAGCTGACCGATCACCTGGTCGCGGTCGGCGAGGGTCTGGGTGATCGACGCGGTGTGCGCCAGCATCCCGTTCAGGGTCCCGCCCTGGCCCTGGAAGACCTGGATGATCTCGTAGGACAGCTGGTTGACCTCGGCCGGCGAGAGCGCCTGGAACAGCGGCTTGAAGCCGTTGAACAGCACGGTCAGGTCGAGCGCGGGAGAGGTGTGTGCCAGCGGGATCGTGTCGCCCGGCAGCAGCCGGTCGGTGCTGCCGATCTCGTCGGTCAGCGCGACGTAGCGCTGTCCGACGAGGTTGCGGTAGCGGATGTCGGCGTGCGTGGCGCGGGTCAGCGACGTGCTCGTGCTGACGTCGAACGTCACCAGGGCCCGGGTGCGGTGCACGATCGAGACGTCCTTCACCGAGCCGACCTTGACGCCGGCGATCCGCACGTCGTCGCCCTTGACCAGGCCCGTGGCGTCGGTGAACTCCGCGGAGTAGGTGTGGGTCGACCCGAACGAGAGGTTGCCGATCACGATCGCGAGCACGCCGGTGGCCAGGGCGGTGACGACCATGAAGATCACCAGCTTGACCAGTGCGGAGAGGGTCTTGGCGTCGAGGCGGCTCATCGCAGCGACACCTTCGCGCCGCGGGCCATCGGCCCGACCAGGAGCACTCCGAGGTCGGGTACGTCGTGGGCCGGCTCGCCGAGCGACGGGCCGAGCAGCCGCTTGAGGAGCGTCGACTCCGCCGCGCTGCCGGCGTACCCGGCGCCGGTGGGCACGCCGTACGAGGGAGCCACCCGGTCGGTGCCCTTGCCGGTCGGGCTGTTCACGCCGTCGCGGAAGTCAGGCTGGTGCCGGACCGGGTGGGACTGGCTCCACGGCGGGTTCGTCAGGTGGAGGCAGGAGGGACCACGGGCGTCGCCGTACACCGGCTTGTCCGCCGCGGTGTAGCCGCGCGGCTGGTTCGGCAGCGTCTCGAGCACGATGTGGAGGGTGAAGCCGCGGAACGCCTGGGCCTCACGCTTGCCGCTCTGCACCAGTGCGTGAAGGAGGCAGGGGTACTCCGGGGCGTAGCGGGCGAGCATCCGCGCCGTCGGCGCGCTGACCTGCCCCAGCCGGATGATGTCGGCGCCGTTGGCACGCAGGAAGTCGTGGGCGGTGTCGGAGAACGACGTGACGTCGGTGAAGAGCGTCTGGAGCTGCTGGTGACGGTCCTGGAGCGTGCCGGTGGTCTTGATCGTGTTGCGCAGGATCTGGGCGAGCTCGGGGGTCACGTCGGCGTAGGTGTTGGACACCTGCGTGGTGAGCCGGAGGTCCTGGAGGATCGCGGGGAGCTGAGGGTTGACCCGCTTCAGGTAGTGGTCGACGGTGACCAGGTCCTGGCCCAGCTGGTCGCCGCGACCCTCGAGCGCGGTGGAGATCGCGTTGAGGGTGGTGTTCAGGTCGGCGGGCTGGACGGTCCGGAGCAGGGGGTAGAGGTCGGCGAGGACCTTCTGCACCTCGGTCGGGATCTCGGTGTGGTGGATGGTGGCACCGGCGCGGAGGGGCTGCGGTGACGGGTCCTTCGGCACCACCAGGGACACGTACTTCTCACCGAAGAGCGTCTTGGGCACGATCGCGCCGGTGACGTTGGCCGGGATCGTGTGCAGCTGGCCGGGGAAGATGCCCAGCCGGACCGTGGCCCCCTGCGCGGTGGCGTCGAAGCCGAGGACCTCGCCGACGATGACGCCGCGGATCTTCACGTCGGCCCGCTCGGGCATCTGCAGCCCGATGGTCGACGCCTCGAGCGTGACCTCGTCGAAGTGCACGAACTTCTGGCTGAAGACGCCGTAGGTGAGCCAGACCCCGGCGAGAAGCAGGCAGAGGAACGCCACCCCGAGCAGCTTGAGCCTCACCGCGGCGCCCATCAGCCGGCCAGCCTCACCGTCGTGGCCGCACCCCAGATCGCCATCGAGAGGAAGAGGTCGATGACGTTGATCGCGACGATGCTGGTGCGGACCGCCTTGCCGACGGCCACGCCGACGCCGGCGGGCCCGCCCGAGGCGTTGTAGCCGTAGTAGCAGTGGATGAGGATCACCGTCACTGCGAACACCAGCACCTTGCCGAACGACCAGAGCACGTCGCCCGGGGGCAGGAAGCTGTGGAAGTAGTAGTCGTAGGTGCCGGTGCTCTGCCCGAAGAACCGGGTGACCGTCAGCCGCGTCGCGAAGTACGACGACACCAGCCCCACGACGTACAGCGGGACGATGGCGATGAGGCCGCCGACGATGCGGGTGCTGACCAGGAACGGCAGCGACGGGACGGCCATCACTTCGAGGGCGTCGACCTCCTCGGAGATCCGCATCGCGCCGAGCTGGGCGGTGAAGCCGCAGCCGACGGTCGCGGCCAGCGCGATGCCCGCCACGAGGGGCGCGATCTCGCGGGTGTTGAAGTAGGCCGAGACGAAGCCGGAGAAGGCGGCGGTGCCGATCTGGTTGAGGGCGGCGTAGCCCTGCAGCCCGACCTCGGTGCCGGTGAAGAAGCACATCGCGGTGATCACGCCGACGGTGCCGCCGATCACGGCCAGGGCACCGGAGCCCAACGTCACCTCGGCCAGGATCCGGAGGATCTCCTTCTGGTAGCGGACCACGGTCTTCGGGGTCCACGCGATCGCGCGCAGGTAGAAGGCGAGCTGTGCGCCCAGGGCGTCGAGGGCGCCCAGGGGCCTCTGGTAGACGGCGCGGAGGTCGGTCACGGTGCGTCACCCGCCCTTCGGCGGGACGAGCTGGAAGTAGATCGCGCTCATCACGAAGTTGACGACGAACAGGAGCATGAACGACACGACGACCGACTCGTTGACCGCGTCGCCGACGCCCTTGGGGCCACCGCCGGCGTGCATGCCCTTGTACGACGCGACGATCGCCGCGATCAGGCCGAACACGAGGGCCTTGGCCATGCCTTGGTAGAGGTCGGGCAGCTGGGCCAGGGCGGTGAAGCTGGCGATGTACGCACCCGGCGTACCGCCTTGCATGACGACGTTGAAGACGTAGCCGCCGGCCACGCCGACGACGCTGACCAGACCGTTGAGGAAGACCGCCACCAGCATGCAGGCGAGCACGCGCGGCACGACCAGGCGCTGGATCGGGTCGATGCCGAGCACCATCATCGCGTCGAGCTCCTCGCGGATCTTGCGGGCGCCGAGGTCGGCGGTGATCGCGGTGCCGCCGGCGCCGGCGATCAGCAGGGAGGTGGCGATCGGGCCGGCCTCGCGGACCACGGCGAGCACCGAAGCCGAGCCGGTGAAGGACTCGGCGCCGAACTGCTTGATCAGGCCGCCCACCTGGAGGGCGATCACCGCGCCGAACGGGATCGCGACCAGGGCGGTCGGGACGATCGTCACCGAGGCGATGAACCACGCCTGCTGGATGAACTCCCGCCACTGGAACGGGCGCCTGAACATCCCCCGGCCGACGTCGAGGCCGAACGCGAAGAGCTTGCCGGCGGTGCCGATCGGGGCCAGCACCTTGGCCGAGGTCAGGGACGCCATGCTCAGGCCCCCGCACTCATCGTCAGGTTCTCCTCGAAGGAGCCCGGCGGTGGCGTGACGCCGTGCTCGCGACACCACTCGCCCGGAGGCCGCTGGCTGCGCCGGGCGATGCCGGTGGTCGGCTCGAGCTGGAGCGGGATCGGCGGCAGGGGCGGAAGCTCCTGCCCCTGCTCGGCCGCGAGCTCGTCGGCGTCCTTCTCCTCCGACATGCCGATGGGCCCGATCGTCTGGGCGTTGAGGAACTGGCGGACGACCGGCTCCTCGGACGAGAGCAGCATCTCC
>JAHEXO010000194.1 GCA_023252065.1 Nocardioides sp.
GCGTTCAGCGTCGCCGCCGTCGCGACCCCGGTCCAGATGGGCGTGGGCGACGCGCTCGCACGCTGGGTCTACAACGACCAGCCGACCAAGTTCGCCGCGATCGAGCTGGTCCCGCAGACCTCCAGCGACGTCCCCGAGACCCTGCTCGGCAAGCTCAACTCCGCAGGGAGGGTGCAGGGCGGCATCCCGATCCCTGGCCTCGCCTCGATCCTCTCCGACCCCGGCACCGGCACGTCGACCGTCGTCCAGGGGCTCGACAGCACTCCGGCGAGCGACCGCCCGACCATCTCCGAGGTCAACGTCGTCCACCTCTCGTGGGACATCATGGTCGGCCTCGGCACGCTGCTCTTCCTGCTCTCGGCCTGGTACGGCGCGACCTGGGCGCTGCGACGGCGGATGCCCACCGGCCGGCTCTTCCTGTCGATCGCCTCCGCCGCCGGCGTTCTCGCCGTGATCACCATGGAGGCCGGGTGGGTCGTCACCGAGGTCGGCCGCCAGCCCTGGATCGTCTACAACCACATGAAGGTCGAGGACGCCGCCACCGCCAACACCGGCGTCTGGATCACGTTCCTTGCGGTCACACTGCTCTACCTCGCCCTCGGCGTCACCGCGATCCTCGTGCTGCACGGGATGGCCCGCCGGTTCCGGCGAGCGGGCGGCTTCGCCGCAGTTGAGGGCCCCTATGCGCCCTCCAGCGAGGACTCCCGAACCGAGGAGCCGGCCCGATGAGCGACCTGGTCGCAGTGGTCCTGCTGCTGGCACTCACGGCGTACGCCGTGCTGGGCGGCGCGGACTTCGGCGCCGGGTTCTGGGACCTGACCGCCGGCAGCCCCGAGCGCGGGGCCAGACCGCGCGCGCTGATCGAGCACTCTCTCGGCCCCGTGTGGGAGGCCAACCACGTCTGGCTGATCTTCGTCTTCGTGGTGACGTGGACGGCGTTCTCGGAGGCGTACGCGTCGATCATGCTCACGCTCTTCGTGCCATTCACCCTGGCCGCCCTCGGCATCGTGCTGCGCGGGGCGAGCTTCGCGTTCCGCAAGTCGGTCGTGACGCTCCGCGACCGGCGGCTCTTCGGGGCCGCCTTCGCCGCGTCCTCGCTCCTGGTGCCGTTCTTCCTCGGCGCCGTCGCCGGCGGGATCGCCTCCGGGCGGGTGCCGGCCGGCGGCAAGGCCGGCGACCCGGTCGACAGCTGGCTGAACCCGACTTCCCTCGTCACGGGCGTCCTCGCCGTGGTGGCGGTCGCCTACCTCGCGGCGGTCTACCTGGTCTGGGAGGCCCGCCGCGAAGGCGACACCGAGCTGGCGGAGTACTTCCGCCGCCGCGCGGTGGTCTCGGCCGTCGTGGTCGCGGTGGTGGCGGCCGTCGGAATGGTCGTGCTGCACGGCGACGCGCCGTACGTCTTCGACGGCATGACCGGGCGGGCCCTTCCGGTCGTCATCGTCGGCGTCTTCTGCGGTGTCGGCGCTCTCGTCCTGCTCGCTCGCGACGCGAGCCGGGGGGCACGGGTGCTTGCCGTCGTCGCCGTCGCCGGGATCGTGGTCGCGTGGGGTGTCGCCCAGTGGCCCTACCTGCTGCCCGAGAGCCTCACCGTCTCCGAGGCCGCAGCGCCGTCCGGCACCCTGCAGGCGCTGGTCGTGACCGTCGTCCTCGCCGCGATCATCGTGCTGCCGGGCTTCGTGCTGCTCTTCGTCCTGGCCCAGCGGGGGCTGCTCCCCGAGGAAGGGGTGCTCGACGTCGCGGACGCGAGGTCGCAGCCCTCCTCGGACTGAGCACCACCCAGACATCATCTCGATGGGGTGATGCCCCCGGGGCCGCCCCGGTCGAGAGTGGAGGTACGGCGATGCGCCGGCTCGCCGAGGACCACTGGACAACCAGAAGGACGGCGACGTGAGCCCACACACCTCTCCCTTCCCCCCGATCGCCGACTACGGGTTCCTGTCGGACTGCCACACCGGGGCCCTGGTCGCTCCGGACGGGTCGGTCGACTGGCTGTGCCTGCCGGCGTTCGACTCTGCGAGCGTGTTCGGCAACGTCCTCGACAGGGGAGCCGGGTCCTTCCGGTTCGGCCCCTACGGGATCAACGTGCCGACCCAGCGCTCCTACGTGCCGGGCACGAACGTCCTCACCACCACCTGGCACACCCCGGGCGGCTGGCTGCTGGTGCACGACGCGCTGGCGATGGGGCCGAGGGAGGGCGTGGACACGGTGACCCCACACACGCGGCCGCCTGCCGACGATGACGCCTGTCACCTGCTGGTGCGCACCGTCGAGTGCCTCGAGGGGACCGTGGAGGTGGACTTCGTCTGCGAGCCGGTCTTCGACTACGGGCGGGTCGAGGCGACCTGGACCGTGGTGGACGGCGAGGGCCACCAGGCAGATGCCGCCGACGCCGGTGGACCGGTCTTCCGGCTCAGCACCGACATGTTGCTCGGGATCGAAGGCGGAGCGACCCGCGCCCGCCACGTGCTGTCCAAGGGCGACCGGGCGTTCTGCGCCCTGTCCTGGGCCGAGGACCTGACCGCGCCGACCGAGGTCGACGAGGCGTTCGCGCACATCGACACCACGGTGCAGTTCTGGCGCAGCTGGCTGGCCCGCGCCCGCATCCCCGACCACGCGCTCCGTCACCCGCTCGAGCGCTCGGCGCTCACCATCAAGGGCCTCACCTACATGCCGACCGGCGCGACCGTGGCGGCGCTGACCACCTCGCTGCCCGAGACCCCCGGGGGCGAGCGCAACTGGGACTACCGCTACACCTGGATCCGCGACACGACGTTCACCTTGCAGGCGCTGCACTACATGAACCTGGACTGGGAAGCCGACGAGTTCATGCAGTTCGTCGGCGACCTCGAGCCCAACGCAGACGGCGGCCTGCAGATCATGTACGGCATCGACGGCCGGCGCGACCTGACCGAGTCGACCCGCGACGACCTGACGGGCTACGAGGGCGCCAAACCGGTACGGCTCGGGAACGGCGCCTTCGACCAGCGCCAGAACGACGTGTTCGGAGCCGTCCTCGACTCACTGCTCCTGCACACCCGGCGCAGCAAGCACCTGCCCCGACGGCTGTGGCCGCTCGTGCAGTCCCAGGCCGAGGGCGCGATCGCCGCGTGGCGCGAGCCCGACCAGGGGATCTGGGAGGCCCGGGGCAAGCCGCAGCACTACGTGTCGTCCAAGCTGATGGGCTGGGTGGCGCTCGACCGCGCCGCCAAGCTCGCCGCGATCCGCGACGACGTCGGCCTCGAGAAGGAGTGGGCCGAGACCGCCGAGGAGATCAAGGAGGACATCCTCGCCCACGGCGTCAGCGACCGAGGGGTGCTCCGCCAGCACTACGACACCGATGCGCTCGACGCCTCGACCCTGCTCGCCCCGCTGTTCGGCTTCCTGCCGGGCACGGACGAGCGGATCCGCAACACGGTCACGGCGATCTCAGAGGAGCTGACCGAGAACGGGTTCGTCCTGCGCTACCGCACCGACGAGACCGACGACGGCCTGTCGGGCAAGGAAGGAACGTTCCTGATCTGCTCCTTCTGGCTGGTCTCGGCCTTCGCCGCCATCGGGGACATGGAGCAGGCGAACAACCTGATGGAGCGACTGCTCCGGATCTCCTCACCGCTCGGCCTGTACGCCGAGGAGTTCGAGGTCGAGCGCGCCCGCCACCTGGGGAACTTCCCGCAGGCGTTCTCACACCTGGCCCTCATCCAAGCAGCGGGGCGGATCATCCTCACCGACTTCCTGGTCGACCGCAACGACTACCACCAGTTCCAGCCGCTGCTCTACCAGGTGGCGACCTCACAGCTGCCCGCGGAGGACATCGCCCGTCCGCACCGGACGATCTTCCGCGACTACCCGACCGTCGAGGTCGTGACCGCGTACGTGGACGAGATGTCCCTCGCCGACCGCACCCTCCGGCTCGCCGACGGGCGGACCCTCACCGGGTCGCAGGTCGTCCTGGCCGCCGGAGCACGCCCGAACTTCTTCGGCGTCCCCGGGGCCGCCGAGCATGCCTTTCCCCTCTACTCGGTCGCCGACGCCGAGCGGCTCCGCCTCCACCTCCAGGAACAGGTGAAGGCGTCCGAGGAGGGATCAAGCCAGGGCGACGGGACCCTGGACGTGGTGGTCGTCGGCGGCGGCCCCACCGGCGTGGAGACCACCGGTGCGCTGGTCGAGCTGATGACCGCCTGGGAGAAGACGGGACGGACGCCGTACCGGGGGCAGGTGACACTCGTCGACCGCGGAACGGCGCTGCTCGGCGCGTTCAACCAGAAGGCCCATCGCTACTCGCTCGGGAAGCTGACCGGGCACGGCGTCACGGTCAAGCTCGCGGCAGGCGTGGCCTCCGTTCACCCCGATCACGTGGAGTTCGACGACGGGACGACCATCCGGGTCCGCACCGTCGTCTGGGGTGGCGGGGAGTCCGCCTCGGCCGTCGCCCGCAACTCTGGTCCGGACCCGGGACGTGGCGGCCGGATCGACGTCACCCCCGAGCTGACGGTCCCGGGTTTCCCGGGCGCGTTCGCCATCGGCGACGTCGCCAACATCCCGGCAGCCGACGGCACCACGCTCCCCCAGCTCGGCTCGGTCGCCCAGCAGTCGGGAGCCTGGGCAGCGGAGAACATCCTGCGGGCGCAACGCGGCGACCCTCTGAAGCCGTTCCACTACAAGGACAAGGGGATCATGGCGATGATCGGCCGTAATGCGGCGGTGGCCGAGGTCGGAAAGCATCGACACGAGGTCGAGGGCCCCATCGCCTTCGCCGCCTGGCTCGGTGTCCACGCCAGCCTGCTGAGTGGCGCGCACAGCAAGACCGACGCCTTCCTCTCCTGGGCGTGGGACTACTTCGACCGCGACCACGCCGCCACCGTCGAGGCCTCCACCGCCCCGAAGCGCATCGCCTGGGGCGACCGCGAGACCGACGTCCCGCACATCTCCCTCGACGAGCGGCACGTCGACACCGAGCACCAGGACGTCCGAGAAGGGACCCACAGATGAGCGAGAACTACGACGTCGTCATCGTCGGCTCCGGCGCGGGTGGAGGGACGCTGGCTCATCGCCTGGCGCCGTCCGGCAAGCGCGTGCTGATCCTGGAGCGGGGCGACTGGCTGCCTCGCGAGCTGGAGAACTGGGACGCCCAGGCGGTCTTCGTGGACAACCGCTACGTGTCGCCCGACCGGTGGTTCGACGCGCAGGGCAAGGAGTTCCAGCCTCAGGTCCACTACTTCGTCGGTGGCGCCACCAAGTTCTACGGCGCCGCGCTCTTCCGCCTGCGCCAGCGGGACTTCGGCGAGCTCAAGCACCACGGCGGGATCTCACCCGCCTGGCCGATCGACTACAGCACGCTCGAGCCCTACTACACCCAGGCCGAGGAGCTCTACCAGGTGCACGGGGCCCGGGGCGAGGAC
>JAHEXO010000195.1 GCA_023252065.1 Nocardioides sp.
ACTTCGACGAGGGCGACTCGGTGATGGTGGTCGACGGCCCGTTCGCCACCCTCCACGCGACGATCACCGAGATCAACGCCGAGGCCCAGCGGGTGAAGGCGCTGGTCGAGATCTTCGGCCGCGAGACCCCGGTCGAGCTGAGCTTCAGCCAGATCCAGAAGGTCTGAGTCCCACCCCGCAACCGCCGTCGCCGGCGGTTGAGGAGGCGCGTCAGCGCCGTCTCGAAACCCGGTGACGGGTGCCTGGGACTCTGCTGCGGGGTGGGGGCCGATTAGGCATCCTGGGCTTCGACGGACCAGAATGGTCCGGTTGCCCAGCACGACGGACAACTCCCAGCAACACCCAAGGTGGCAGGGCCGGTCCGGCTCGCGATGACCACGACGTACGACCCAGAAGGACACACACGCACCATGCCTCCCAAGAAGAAGATCGCCGCACTGGTCAAGGTCCAGCTGCAGGCGGGCGCCGCTACGCCGGCGCCGCCGGTCGGTACCGCTCTCGGTCCGCACGGCGTGAACATCATGGACTTCTGCAAGGCCTACAACGCCCAGACCGAGTCCATGCGCGGCAACGTGATCCCGGTCGAGATCACGATCTACGAGGACCGCAGCTTCACCTTCATCACCAAGACCCCGCCTGCCGCCGAGCTGATCAAGAAGGCCGCCGGTCTGCAGAAGGGCTCGGGCGTCCCGCACAAGGAGAAGGTCGGTCGGCTGACCAAGGACCAGGTCCGCGAGATCGCGCAGACCAAGATGCCCGACCTCAACGCCAACGACATCGACGCCGCGATGAAGATCGTGGAGGGCACCGCCCGGTCGATGGGTGTCACCACCGAGTGACCCTCTCCGCCTCGGCGGACTCGCAACACCACACCCGTGGCAGGGCCGCGCTGGCCCGTTGACCACATTCACAGGAAGTGAAAGTTCATGCAGCGCAGCAAGAGCTACCGCGCCGCGGCGGAGACCTTCGACAAGGACGAGGTCTACTCGCCGATGAAGGCGATCACGATCGCCAAGGGCAGCAGCAAGAAGAAGTTCGACGAGACCGTCGACGTGGTCATGCGCCTCGGCGTCGACCCCCGCAAGGCCGACCAGATGGTCCGCGGCACCGTCAACCTGCCGCACGGCACCGGCAAGACCGCCCGCGTCCTGGTCTTCGCCAACGCCGAGAAGGCCGACGCCGCCCGTGAAGCCGGCGCCGACGTCGTCGGTGGCGACGAGCTCATCGAGAAGGTCAACGGTGGCTGGCTCGACTTCGACGCCGTGGTCGCGACCCCCGACATGATGGGCAAGGTCGGCCGCCTCGGGCGGGTGCTCGGTCCCCGTGGCCTGATGCCCAACCCGAAGACCGGCACCGTGACGCCCGACGTCGCCAAGGCCGTCTCGGACATCAAGGGCGGCAAGATCGAGTTCCGTGTCGACCGCCACGCCAACCTGCACTTCATCATCGGCAAGGCGTCCTTCTCCGAGGAGCAGCTGGCCGAGAACTACGCCGCTGCGCTCGAGGAGGTGCTGCGGCTCAAGCCGAGCAGCTCCAAGGGCCGCTACCTGCGCAAGGTCACGGTCTCCACGACCATGGGGCCGGGCGTCCAGGTCGACCCCAACCGCACGCGCAACGTCACCGCGACCGACGAGGCCTGAGCGCTCCGTCCACGTGAAATGGGCCGGTCACCAGCAGGTGACCGGCCCTTTCGCATGCCGGGGGAAAGGCGTGCGGACGAACTGACCCTTTCGAGCCACGGGTCGACCGGACTCGCCGGCCCTGGTCGGCTACTCGACGTAGACGCGCTCGTCGACCAGCTTCTCGGTGACGACGTTGCCGGCGGGGTCGAAGCGACCCTGGTCGAAGCGCTTCTTGAACTCGATCTCGGCGCCCCCGCTGCCGGAGCGGTTCTTCTCGACGGTCAGGACCGACCACTCCTTGAAATGCTCGGCGTTGGCCCCGCCGTACATCAGGTGGTGGCGGGCGACGACGTCGGACTTGGTGGCCAGGATCAGGACGACGTCGGGCTCGTAGGACAGCGCCGTGGAGCCCCGCATGTGGCGGGTGCGCATCCGGGCGCCGGGCTCGAGGCCCTCGTGGTCCATCGCGGCGACGGCGAAGACCGGGCAGTCGAACTCGATCGCGACGTCCTTGAGCTGCTCGGTGATCCGCGTGATGCGGTCCTCCTCGTCGAGGTCGGCCAAGGGCATGGCGACCTTCTGGAGGTAGTCGACGATGATCAGGGGGGACTCGCCGGTGTTCCCCATGACCTTCTTGACGGTGTCGTTGATCTCGGTGATGTCGGTGTGCGTGGCGGTGGAACGGTGCACGACCAGGCGGTCGGCGTACTCGCTCACGCGGAGCAGGGCCTCGGTGCCGGTGGTCGTGGTGGCCATCCGCTCGATGAGGCCGCCGCTGCCGCCGTCGGTGCCCTCGAAGATGGTTCGGATCTGGCTCAGGTTGGGTGCCTCGAACGGGTCGAGCTCGCCGGCCTCCATCGCCACGAGCCGCTGCACGAGCGAGTCGGCCTCGAGCTCATAGGAGAAGAACACCGCTGACCGGCCGGTCCTCACCGCTGCGCGCGCTGCCTGCAGCGCGAACATCGTCTTGCCCTGGCCCTGGGGGCCACCGAGCAGGTTGAGGGTCCCTGACCTCAGGCCGCCCCCGATGGCGTCGTCGAGCAGAGGAAATCCGGTCGGCCACAAGCGCACCCCACCTTGGGGGCTGCGCAGACGTCCGTCGGCGCGTTCGAGCACCGCAGACATCGAGGTCAGCTTGAAATCCATGACACGATTAACGCATGGATCGAGCCCATTGGGTAAAGATCGTCTAAAACAGGACAGGCCTGGACCAGACCACCTGACCGAATCGGGCCATCCGCGTCATAGGTGCATCCGAGGAACGTCTCTAATCGTTAGACGGTAGCAGTCCGAGCCGTCCGCGATCCGGCGGTGAATGGTCAAATCTTGACGTGGCGCTCGGCGCCCCCCGGCCCGGACTCTCGCCCCGGATTTGGCGCCGCCCGGCCCCACGCCGTAGTCTCCTGCCTCGTAACCAGAGACCGCTGGTCGTCGCTACTGCTACCGCAGTGGTGATCGAAGGTCCCGCGAGAGCGGGCGACCCGCGCAGGTGACAGAGCAAGCACCGACCGTCCTGTGGGGCGGCCAGTTCACGCCCTGGGCCTGCGCCCGGGGCGTTCGTCATTTCGAGGGTGCTGCAGCCGGTGGTCGAGGCGAGAGTGACCCGAGCTCGGTCCCGAGCTCGACCAACGGAAGGAGACCCATGGCGCGGGCAGAGAAGCAGGCCGCCGTCGCGGAGATCGTCGACTCGTTCAACGATGCCGCCGGCGCTGTGCTGACCGAGTACCGCGGTCTCACCGTGAAGCAGCTGCAGGACCTGCGGCGCTCCCTCGGTGCGAACGCCCACTACGCCGTGGTCAAGAACACGCTGGCCAAGCTGGCCGCCAAGGACGCGGGGATCGACGGTTTCGACGATCTCCTCTCCGGTCCGACTGCCATCGCCTTCATCAAGGGCGACGTGGTCGAGGCGGCCAAGGGCCTGCGTGACTTTGCCAAGGCGAACCCCACCCTGGTGATCAAGGGTGGTGTCCTCGACGGCAAGCCCCTCGACGCGTCGGAGGTCGCCAAGCTGGCCGACCTCGAGTCGCGTGAGGTGCTCCTGGGCAAGCTGGCCGGTGCGATGCTCGCGTCGCTCAGCCAGGCCGTCTACCTGCTCAACGCGCCGATCGCCCAGGTGGCCCGCCTCGCGGGTGCGCTCCAGGCCAAGGCCGAGCAGGACCCCTCGATCCTCGCAGGTGGGGCCGGCACGCCGGCTGCCGCCGAGGAGGCAGAAGCCGCGGACGCGGTGGACGCCCCCTCTGACGAGGTGACCGAGGCCCCCGCCGACGAGGTAGCCGAGGACGCGGTCCCGGCCGAGTCCGATGCCCCGGCCGCGGAGGCCACCGCCGCCTCTGACGAGAGCGACACCACGGAGGCCTGACCCGCAAGCCGGGCCGCCGTACCCCACCGCAAACCCCGGTCCGACGCGACTGCGCCGGACCACAGATCGGAAGGAAACGCCACCATGGCGAAGCTCACCACCGACGAGCTGCTCGACGCGTTCAAGGAGATGACCCTCATTGAGCTGAGCGAGTTCGTCAAGCAGTTCGAGGACACCTTCGGCGTCACCGCGGCCGCTCCGGTCGCCGTGGCCGCAGCGCCCGCCGCAGGCGGCGCCGCCGCCGGCGGTGCCGACGACGCAGCCGAGCAGGACGAGTTCGACGTCATCCTCGAGTCGGCCGGCGACAAGAAGATCAACGTCATCAAGGAGGTGCGCGCCCTGACCTCCCTCGGCCTGAAGGAGGCCAAGGACCTGGTCGAGGCCGCCCCGAAGCCGGTGCTCGAGCGCGTCGCCAAGGACGCTGCCGAGAAGGCCAAGGAGGCCCTCGAGGGCGCCGGCGCCAGCGTCACCCTCAAGTGACGTCGCTCTGACCACCGCGTAGCCGGACCTGCCTGGCAGGACCGGTCACAGCTCGCACGAAGGGCGGGTGTCCCCAGGGGGGCCCGCCCTTCTGCGTTGTCCGGGGCGGCCGGTGAGTCACCGGCTCACCGGCGATTCGCTCACTTCTCGGGCGTTGCAACGGGGAGAGAAGTAGGGAAAGCGCAGCGCCCATGTGACTGGTGGGGCTCGTGGTGACAAGGCCTGCCCGGTGGTCAGCTGCTGCGTAACCTCGCCGCCACTCGTCCGTTGAACCCTCCAGCACGGCCGCGAGCCCCGCGTGGTCGGCGACAGTGGGAGGGCAGCAGACCCATGGGCGTGGAGATCCAGATCGAGGGTCTGACCAAGTCCTTCGGCAACCAGCTCATCTGGGGGGACGTCACGCTGACGGTCCCAGCCGGGGAGATCTGCGTGATGCTCGGCCCGTCCGGCACGGGCAAGTCGGTGCTGCTCAAGACCCTGATCGGCCTGCTCAAGCCCGACCGGGGCAGCGTCGTGATCGAGGGCGTCGACATCACCTCCTGCCCCGAGAAGCAGCTCTACGAGATCCGCAAGCTCTTCGGCGTGCTGTTCCAGGACGGCGCGATGTTCGGCTCGATGAACCTCTACGACAACGTCGCCTTCCCGCTGCGCGAGCACACGCGGAAGTCGGAGTCCGAGATCCGCGCGGTCGTGATGGAGAAGATGGACCTCGTCGGGCTCCTCGGCGCCGAGGACAAGCTTCCCGGTTAGATCTCCGGGGGGATGCGCAAGCGGGCCGGGCTGGCCCGGGCCCTGGTGCTCGACCCCGAGATCGTGCTCTTCGACGAGCCGGACTCGGGCCTCGACCCGGTCCGTACGTCGTTCCTCAACCAGCTGATCGTCGACCTCAACGCCCAGATCGACGCGACCTTC
>JAHEXO010000196.1 GCA_023252065.1 Nocardioides sp.
CCCGACGATCGCCATCCGCTCGCCCTGGCTGAAGACCGGCTCGCGGCCCTTCTTGCGCAGGTTGAGGGCGTCGGCGGACATGCCGACCACGAGGCGGTCGCCGAGCGAGGCGGCGCGCTCGATCACCCGGAGGTGTCCGACGTGGAACACGTCGAAGGTGCCGAAGGTGATCACGGTGCGTGGCATGGGCGCCATTGTCGCGCCCGACCGTGCGTGGGCGAGAATCGAGGTGATGACCACGACCCTCGACACCTCCCCGGCCGCACCGATCGCGATGATCACTCCCGACCCGGAGTCCGACGCCCTGCGCCGGCGCGGCCTGCGCAGGATGCGCACGCTCGCCGTAGCGCTCCTGGTCTTCGCCGCGGTGGTCTACCTGGTGACCCTGGGGGAGGGCGGTTTCTGGGGCTATGTCAACGCCGGCGCGGAGGCCTCGATGGTCGGTGCGATCGCCGACTGGTTCGCGGTCACCGCCCTCTTCAAGCACCCGCTCGGGCTGCCAGTCCCGCACACCGCCCTCATCCCCAAGCGCAAGGACGAGCTGGGCCGCAGCCTCGAGCAGTTCGTGGGTGAGAACTTCCTCCAGGAGTCCGTCATCCGCGATCGGGTCGCGACCGCCCAGGTGTCGATGCGCGTGGGGCAGTGGCTGACCGAGCCCGCCCACGTACGCCGGGTGGTCGACGAGGTCGCCGACGTGGCCTCCATCGGGCTGGGCAAGGTCCGCGACGACCACGTGGCCGACTTCGTCACCGAGGCGATCATCCCGCGGTTCCGCGAGGAGCCCGTGGCCCCACTGGCCGGGACCCTCCTGGGCGAGGTGGTCCACGACGACCTCCACCACGGACTGGTCGACCTGGCCGTCGACGAGCTGCACGACTGGCTGGTGGAGCATCCCGAGACGTTCGCCGAGGTGCTGGTGCAGCGGGCGCCGTGGTGGACACCCGACCGGCTGAACTCCGCGGTGACCCGCCGGGTGCACACCGAGCTGGTGGCCTGGCTGGCCGAGATCCGGGCCGACCCGCGTCACCGCGCCCGGGAGGCCTTCGACTCGCTGCTCGAGCAGCTCGCCCACGACCTGCTCCACGATCCCGGAACCCAGGCCCGCACCGAGCGGCTCAAGGACCGCCTGCTCGACCACCCTCAGGTCGTCGAGTCGAGCGTCGCGCTGTGGAACGCCTTCCGGCGTGCCCTCCAGACCTCGCTGGCCGACCCCGACGGTGCCGTGCGGACCCGGCTCGCCGTCGAGCTCGCCTCCTTCGCCGAACAGCTGCGCACCGACGAGGCCCTACGGGCTCGCCTCGACGGCACCGCCTCCGACGTGGCGGTGTTCTTCGTCGACCGCTACGGCGCCGAGCTCACCGCCGTGATCACGCACACGATCGAGCGCTGGGACGGCAAGGAGGCCTCGCGCCGGATCGAGCTGCACGTCGGCCGGGACCTGCAGTTCATCCGGATCAACGGCACCATCGTCGGCGGTCTCGTCGGGGTGCTGATCCATGCCGTGACCGGGCTGGTGCACTGATGAGCGGCTCCGTGCCGATCCGGGACGCCTCGATCCGGCTCGGGCAGTTCCTCAAACTGGCCGATCTGGTCGACACCGGCGCCGACGCCAAGGGGGTGCTCGCCGAGGGACTGGTCCGGGTCAACGGCGACGTCGAGACCCGGCGCGGCCGTCAGCTCGTGGCCGGCGACGTCGTCGAGCTGGCCGGGCGGCGGGTGAGGGTGGGCTGATGGGTCGTCCGTCCGTCCGTTCGTCAGCCGGGCGCGCGAGCGGCGAGAGCCGGCAGCAGGGGAACGGCGAGCGCTCGCGCTGGCGGGTGGCCCTGCCCAGGAACGGCTGCCTGCCGAGGAGCAGCCACGGAGGGCCGGGGCTGGTGATCAGCCGGTGTGCGCGCACCAGCGCCGGCCACGGTCGTCCTGGCTCGAGCTCGGCCAGCTCCGCTCTCACCCGGCCAGGGGAGATCGGTGGAAGGTCGGTGAGCTCGGCGAGCAGCACCGGGTAACCGCACACGGTGACCACGAACGGCAGTGGACCGTGCTCCTGGATGCGAAGCCGGACCTGCACCCGAGCCAGAGGACCGACGTCGCGCTGCTCACTGACTGCAGCGGCGCGCTCCCGCCAGCTGCCGGACGCCGCTGCGACGGCGCGGCCGATCCGGAGTACGAAGACGCCGCTCGGGCACGCAGTGAGCAGCTCGCCGTGGTCGAGCTCGGGCCGACGGGCCACCTCATGGACCCGGGCGGCGTCGAAGACGAGCGTCGCCCCGGAGGGTGTGGGAGGGCCAGCCACTCCGGCCAGCAGGACGCGGCGGGACTGCTGCCGACCCATGCCCGCCTCCACCTCGAAGATCCGGGACGCCTCCCGAGCGCTCACCCACATGGCTCGACGCTAGGACCGACCGGGGACAGCCGGGTGCGCTGCACAGTGGGGACCACGTGGTCCCCACTGTGCAGCGCTCGTCAGACCAGGTCGCCGGCCCGCGGCGGGCGCCGACTCGCGCAGCGCCCTCTGGGCGGTGGTGTCACCGGCTCGGAGGCTGTCGTCAGCGGACCTCGACCAGGTCGCACACGAAGATCAGGGTCTCGCCGGGCTTGATGGCGCCGCCAGCGCCGCGGTCGCCGTAGCCCAGCTGAGGAGGGATCACAAGCTGTCGGCGGCCGCCAACTTTCATGCCCTGGACGCCGGTGTCCCAGCCCTGGATGACCTGCCCGATGCCGAGGCGGAACTGGAGGGGCTCCCCTCGGTTGTACGACGCGTCGAACTCCTCGCCGGTCGAGTGCGCCACGCCGACGTAGTGCACCAGCACCGTCGACCCGGCCGTGGCCTCGGCCCCGTCGCCCTCGACCAGGTCGGTGATCACCAGGTCGGCAGGCGGCTCGAAGTCGGGGAAGTCGATCTCAGGCTTGTCCATGGCCGCGAGCCTACGGGGGACCGTCGGCCGGCCGGTCAAGGCCCGGGTCGGCCTCAGGTCTGGTGGACGTAGGAGTCGAGCTGGTCGCGCTCGAACTGCAGCTGGTCGAGCGAGGACTTCACCACGTCGCCGATGCTGATGATGCCGGTCAGCCGACCGTCGGTGACGACCGGCACGTGCCGGATCCGGCGCTCGGTCATCAAGACACGGAGGTCGTCGACCGTGGTGTCGGGCTTGCAGGTCTCGACGTCGCTGGTCATGATCGCGGCCACCGTGCCGCCGAGGACGCCTTCGTCGTCGTGCAGGCGCCGGACCACGTCGCGCTCGCTGACGATGCCGTCGACGGCCGCGCCGTCGCCGCTGACCACCACGGCTCCCACGTTGTGCTCGGCCAGGAGCGCGAGCAGGTCGCGGACCGAGGCATCCGGCGCGATCGTCACGACCTCGGCACTGGGCTTCCTGCTGAGCACCTCGTGGATACGCATCATCACTCCTGGGAGGTCGGTTACGGCGAGAGGGTGATCTGAGGCTAGTCCTCCCGGAGAGTCCGCCGCGAGAGCAGATCGTGGACCGAGCCGGGTTCGCGGGCGGGCTCGTCGGGGTCGTGGTCACCGTCGGGCAGCGCGCCGAGGAACGACAGCGCGGCGTCATGCAGGTGCCGGTTGGTGGCCAGCGCGTTGCCGCCGTAGGGCCCGTCATTGCCGTCGAGCGAGGTGAACCGCCCCCAGGCCTCGCGGACGATGATGTCGAGCGCGGCCATGTCGTAGAGCTGCAGCTCGGGCTCGGCGGCGATGTCGACCGCACCCTCGGCCAGCAGCATGTAGGACCAGAAGTCGCCGTAGGCGCGCGTGCGCCAGCAGCGCCGCATCAACGACAAGAAGTCCTCCAGCCGGCCGCGCTCCTCCCAGCCGTGCAGCGAGGAGTAGGCGAGCGAGGCGTCCTCGAGGCGGCGTACGTCGGAGACCTGGCAGCGCGTCGCCTTGAGCAGCGAGCGACCGGTCCAGGCGCCGTTGCCGGTCGAGGCCCACCACCGGTGGTGGAGCTGGGGCGCGGAGACCACCGACAGCACGACCTCGTCGTCGACCTCGAGCGCGATCAGGGTCGCCCAGACGGGAACCCCACGGACGAAGTTCTTGGTGCCGTCGATCGGGTCCACGATCCAGCGACGCTGGCTGTGGCCCGTGCTGCCCTGCTCCTCGCCGAGCACGGCGTCGCGGGAGCGGGCCCGGGAGAGGGTACGACGGATCGACTCCTCGACGGCATGGTCGCCGTCGGTGACCGGCGTGAGGTCGGGCTTGCTCATCACGTGGAGGTCGAGAGCCTTGAACCGAGTGGTCGTGATCGAGTCCGCGTCGTCGGCCAGCACATGGGCCAGACGGAGGTCGTCGGTGTAGTCGGTCGCGCGATGATCGGTGGGACCCGGGGGCGGCATGGTGCACAGGCTATTCCCAGACCGCCCGGGTACGGTGCACCGTGTGACCATCCACGGCACGCCGCTGCACCCGCTCGTGGTGCATGGGGCAGTGGTGCTGATCCCGTTGGCCGCCCTCGGCGGCATCCTGTTCGCCCTCCGATCCGCCTGGCGCTGGTGGCTGCGCTGGCCGATGGTGGTCACCGCGGTCCTCGCCGGAGGTGCGACCGGGCTGGCCTACCTGACCGGCCACTCGCTGAACAACCAGCGGTTCGCCCAGGCGCAAGGTGTGCTGCGCACCGCGATCAACAACCACCGGCACTGGGCCCATCTCCTGATCCTGGCCACCGGGATCTACGTCGTCATCGTGCTCGTGGGCGCGTGGGCCCTCGGTGGTCCGAGCGCCCTGGTCTCCGGCCGCGGCGCGCGCGAGACGGTCGCCGGGTGGGCGGTCCCCATGGAGGTGCTCCTCGTGGTCGGCGCCCTCGTGGTGCTGGTCCTGGTCGTGCTCACCGGCGACGCCGGCGCCAAGGCGGTCTGGAACCCCTGATCCGGCCCTAGGTCGATCAGGGCCGCCGCAGGCACAGTCGGTTTCGAGACGGCGCTGGCGCGCCTCCTCAACCATCGGGTGGGCACGGATCGACCAGCAAGCGCCTCCTCAACCATCGGACGGCACGGGTCGAGCCGGGCGCGGCTCGTCGTCCCCCATCGGCGTCGGACTCAGTACGCCGGCTCGGACCGCGCGACGAGCAGGCGCCGGAACGACTCGACCCGCTCGGGGTCGGCCTCACCGCGGGCGACGGCCTCGTCGAGCCCGCACTCCGGCTCGTCGGCACCGTGGGTGCACCCGCGGGGACAGTCCTCGGTCATCTCGTCGAGGTCGGGGAAGGCCTCGATCAGGTCCTCGGGACGCACGTGGGCCAGCCCGAACGACCGGATCCCGGGCGTGTCGATGATCCAGCCGCCGACCGCGTCGTCGCCGCCGTCGGCGGACGGCAGCGCCAGCATCAGCGCCGAGGTCGAGGTGTGCCGCCCGCG
>JAHEXO010000197.1 GCA_023252065.1 Nocardioides sp.
TGGCCGAGGTCGGCGATCTCCGCGCGCATGCCGTCGAGGTCGAGCACCTGGCCGATGGTTTTCATCGTCGCCCGGAGCTGCTTGATCTCCACGTCGAACTCGATACCGGCCACGAGGAGCAAGGTTACGACACCCCTTGTGGCGGCCACTCATCGCCGATGTCCGGGCCCGGGGCCCTCCGGCGGCACCTCCCGGCCGGGCCTGGTCTAGGCCGGTCGGTGTCAGGTGGGTCACGCGCCACAAGCTCCGCCCTCGCGCCCGGCTACTTGAGCCGATCCTGCGGATTTCTTTACCCGCCACACCCCCTCGGCACCCCTAGACTGGGGGTCTCCCCCCTGTTGAGTTTGTCTCGGAGTACCCACCAAGGAGGGGGTCCTGATGGGCGACGAGCACGCCAAGCCTGGCAAGCACTCACGTGTGGTCCAGGTCTGCGGCGACGAGACCTATGAGCGCATCTGGGAGCTCGTTCGGCTCGGGGCGGTCGTGAGCGTGGAGTTCGTGCCGGCGGGCGACCGCCGCATGTGCGCGACGACCACGATCATGGACGACAAGGGGATCACGGTCGACACGACCTTCGTCGAAGTCTGAGCTTCGGCGCACCTCGACCTGTCGCGTCCGTCGCTCGGACCCGCGGCTCGAGGAGACGACTCCCGATGCTGGCTGCACCGGCGTCGGGAACCAGACTCGGGCGGAGAGGGAGCTTCCACATGCCCAACGGAACGAAACAGCAGCCTGAGCAGGACCAGGCCGGCACCGCCAAGAAGGCGGGAAAGCACCTCGCGCCCCGGGGCGCGAAACGGCGCCGCGCGCGGCCTGGCGCCCACCGCGCACGCTGAGCACCTGCTGCCGGACCTCGCAGCTCGTCCGGCTCTACGCAGTCGTACTCACCCACCGCAGGTGAAGAAGAAGCGGTCGACGCCGGCGCTGTCTCTCCGGGATCCGGCACGCCCGTCGGAGTCGGCGTCCCGGTAGGTGAGTGCGGCCGGCCTCGAGGAGCTCGTCGGGCGCCTGGGCTGAGTGAGCCAGGTCCCCGGGCGTCAGTGAGCGCGGTGCGCGCCCGGGCGTCGTGCGTGGCGCCGGGCGCCCCGACGCGCGAGATGCCGGCCCTGCCTCTTCGACGTCCTGGGTCGGACGGGGTGCGGCCGCTTGGTGGTTCCGCTGGGCATGAGGATCCCCCCTCTTGCCTCCCAGCCTCGTCGCAGGCGCGGCCTCGGGCCAGGGCCGGAAGACGGTTCTTCGCGGGTCAGTCGATGCCGACCGTGGCCGCGCTGCGCGCGCCGATCGAGGCGTGGCCGGGTGAGCCCGGCACGTGGAGGGGCAGCCGGACCCGGGCGTGGACGGCCACGACCACGCGCTGGGTCGTCGGGTCCACCGAGACCTCGGTGGTGAGGCCCGGGTAGCGCGCGAAGGCACCGACCCGGTGCAGGTAGTCGAGGACGGCGGCCCGCGCCGTTGCCGGGTCGAGGTGCAGGTCGTGCCCCAGCCCCGCGCCGTACGCCTCCTCGCCGGAGGCGCCGGCGTCGGCCGCCGTGAGAGCGGCGCCGTCGGCGAGAGTGTCGAGGCCCTGGCGCTGGAGGTAGGCGGCCGAGGCGTCGGTGACGACGGCCGCCATCATGAGCAGCACGACCGCGAGGCCGATGATCATCAGGCTCGCGGTGCCGGCTTGGCCCCTGGTGCCGTCATGGTCAGCCACCGCTGACCTCCTGGTACTGCCCGATGGGCACCGTCTGCGTCGCGTCCAGCGCGAAGCTCGGCCGGTTGCCTCCCAGCGCGCTCGGCATCAGCGGCAGTGCGACGCGGGAGTGCACCGAGACCGTGATGGTCGAGGTGCCCTGGTGGCAGTCGGAGGGGTACGGCGTGCAGGTCACCCGCACCTCGGGCCGGGCGCCGTGCACCCCCTGGTCGTCGAGGGCCAGCCGCGCGGCCGCCCGGGCGCGGACCAGACCGGAGTTGTCGTCGGGCGCCAGCGCGTAGGCGCGCGCTGCCGCCCGGGCGGCGGCCGAGACCCCGAACGCTCCGCGCTGCACCTGGAACACCGACATCACGATCCACAGCACCGGCAGGACCAGCAGGATCCCCAACCAGACGAGCTCGACCAGCGCACTCCCGCGCTGGTCGCGCCTCATGGCAGCTCCTCGATCGCGTGGCCGGACACGTCGAGAGACACCGCGGGGCCACCGATCCCGAGCGCCGGCACGACGACGTGGACCGTCACCACCACCGCCGGGGCGCCGTCGATGGTCGTCTCCCGTGCGGCGACGCCGCGGGCGTAGCGACCGGCGAGCGCGCCGCTGATCTGGGAGCGGGTGCGGGCGGCGCCGTCGGCCGGCCCGCGGTCGAGGGTCGCGGCGTACCGAGCGCCCTCGGAGGCGGCGGCAGTCAGTGTGTTGCGGACGAACAGGACCAGCGAGACCTGGAGGATCCCGAGGAAGACCGGGACCAGCACGACCAGCACCAGCACGAAGTCGACGACCGCCGACCCGCGCTGGTCCCGGCCGGGACGCGGACCTGGCACGGCTCAGCCGCGGACGCTGTTCAGGGCGGTGGTGAGCATCGAGCCCAGCTGGTCGCGGGCGATGCCCCACAGGGCACCGACGAGCCCGGCGGTCATCACGGTCACGAGCACCCACCCCGGCACGTCGCCGCGCTGGTCGCGGGGGCGTGGGGCGGTGAGCTCGGTCAGGATCCGTACGGCCAGGAGGGTGAGCGCGTTCATCGGGTTCCTCGTTTCTCGCAGGGCTCAGGGGGTGGTCAGCTGCAGCCCGATCACGCCGGGCCAGAAGGCGATCAGGACCGTGACGGGGAGGATCAGGAAGACGACCGGCACCATCATGAAGATCTCCTTGCGCGCGGCGACCTCGATGAGCTCACGGCGACCGGCCTCGCGGACGTCGGCGGCCTGGGCGTGCAGCACGTCGGCGAGCGGCGTACCGCGCTCGACGGCGACCGCGACGCCTTGGGCGAACCTCGCCACCAGGGGCAGCCCGGTCACCTGGGCGAGCCGGTCGAAGGCCTCGCTCACCGGCTCGCCCGTGCGGACCGCGGCGAGCACTGCTGCCAGGTCGCGGGACAGCTCGCCGCCGCTGCGTCGTACGACGCGGTCGAGCGCCGCCACCGGGCTCTCGCCGGCCGCGACGGCCAGGGCGAGCAGCTCGGCGACTGTCGGGAACTCCGCCAGCATCCGGCGTTCGCGGGTGGTGACCTGGGTCGAGAGGTAGGTGTCGCGGGCGAGCACCCCGGCGGCGAAGCCGGTGCCGCAGAGCAGCAGCGACGACACGACACCGCCGCCACCGGCGAGGGTGGTGAGCAGGCAGTAGGCCGCCACCACGGCGAACCCGACCACACCCCATTGCACCTGCTCGACCCGGAAGTCGTGGACGGAGCGCTGGAGGCCGGCCCGCTGGAGCCGGCGACGCACCGACGCCGCACCACCCAGGACGCGCTCGACGCCGTCAGCGGCCGCCTTCAGCACCGGGCCGAACACCCCGGCGGCCGCCGTCACCGGCGACGAGCTCGAGACCTCAGGTGGTGCCGGCCGGCCCAGCCGTGGTACGTCGCGCAGGTAGGGCAGGACGCGCAGGCCCAGGGTCGGGCGGTGCAGCACGCGCAGCCGCGCGACCACCAGCGCGAGCCCCAGGCCGGCGACCGCGCCGAGGAGCGCACCCGGGGCCGCGGTCACGAGAGGATCCGCCGCTCGGCGGGGAGCCGGCCGATGCGCATCATCAGGCGATAGGCGACCAGGCAGGTGGCCGCGGCGACCACGAGGACGACGGTGCCGGCGGGCGAGGCGTAGCGGTGGATCACCTCGGGCTGGAAGCTCATCATCAGCAGCACCAGCCACGGCGCGGCGACGGCCAGCCGGGCACCGTTCACGGTCCACGCCTGGCGTGACTCCATCTCGGAACGGGTCCGGAGCTCGTCGCGGAGGTAGCCCGAGAGGTTGCGCAGGAGCCGGCCGAGCTCGCCCCCGCCCACCTCCCGGGCCACGCGTAGGCCCTCGACCACGCGGTCGCCGACGGGATCGGACAGCCGGTCCTTGAGCCGGTCGAGGCACTGCCCGAACCGGCCGGTCACCTGGTAGTCGAGCGCGAACGCGGCGAAGGCGTCGCGCAGCGGCTCCGGGCCGCGCACCGACAGTCCGGCCAGGGCGTCGGGCAGCTAGAGCCCGGCCCGCACCGCGCTGGCGAGGTTGTCGACGGCCTCTGGCCACACCTCGGCGAAGTCGCGCTGCCGACGTCGGGCACGCCCCGCCACGATCCAGACCGGCAGGAAGCCCGCCATCACACCGAAGAGCACGGCCACGGGAGGCGTGCCGGACACGACCTCCACGAGCAAGGTTGCCGCGACGCCGCACACGACGCAGAGCGTGACGAAGGCGGTCGACGAGACGTGGCCCATCCCGGCTCGTGCGAGCAGGGCGGCTACCCGGCTCCGGCTACGACGTGCGCGCGGCGCCGCCCGCGGGACGAAGAACGCCGACCAGCAGAGCATCAGCCCGACGCCCACCCCCAGACCGACCAGGACGCCCATCAGCGCGCACCGTTCAGGATCGCGTGGATGTCGATGCCGAGTCGCTCGTAGTGACCGAGCCGCGGAGGCATCCCGTTGGCCCGCCGCAGGTCGCCATCGCGACGCTCGAAGATCGACTCGATCTCGATGACGTCGTGCTCGACCCGGCCGGGCACCCCCACCACCTCGTTCACCCGGCGTACGCCGTGGTGATCGATGCCGAGATGGACGACGAGGTCGACGCTGGCCGCCACCGTCGGCACCACGAAACGCGCCGAGATGTTCTCGCCCGCGAGCAGGGGCAGCGTGCACATCTTGACCAGGGCCTCGCGGGCGGAGTTGGCGTGGAGGGTGCACATGCCGGGCACGCCGGAGTTGAGAGCCAGCAGCAGGTCGAGGCACTCCTCGGCGCGCACCTCGCCCACCAAGATGCGGCTGGGCCGCATCCGCAGGCTCTCCTTGACCAGGTCTCGCAGCCGGATCTCGCCCGTCCCCTCGAGGCCGCTCTGCCGGGTCTGCATCGCCACCCAGTCGGGATGTGGGAAGCGGAGCTCGAAGACCTCTTCGGCGCTGACCACACGCTCGCCGCCGGGGATGGCGGCGGCCAGGCAGTTCAACAACGTCGTCTTGCCGGCTTGCGTTGCGCCGGCGACCAGGATGTTGAGGCCGGCCCGCACCGACGCCTCGAGGAACGCCGCCACCTGCGGTGTGAGGGTCCCGAGCTCGACCAGCTCTGCGAGCCGGCCGGCGGTGAGGACGAACTTGCGGATGTTGACCGCCGTCCAGCCCCGACTGATCCCCTCGAGGACCACGTGGAGCCGGTGGCCCTCGGGC
>JAHEXO010000004.1:0-12421 GCA_023252065.1 Nocardioides sp.
CCCGGATCGGGGTCCTGGCTCCCGAGGGCGCCCGCACGGCCATCCGCGAGCTGTTCCTCTCCCACGTGATCGGCGGCAAGCACCTCAGCAGCCGCGACGACTTCCTGGCGATGGTGCAGGGCGCGACTCCCGACGTCGTGCTCACCGGCGTCGAGCTCCTCGCAGAGGCGGCCGGTGACACCGTCGTCGTCGACGTGGGCGGAGCGACCACCGACGTGCACAGCGTCGTCGAGCTCGACCCGGAGGACGCCGGCCTCGGCCGCGAGGTGGTCGCCACGACCCGGGTGACCCGGACCGTCGAGGGCGACCTCGGCATGCGGTGGTCGGCGGTGACCACCGCCGAGGCCGCCGGGCGCGACGATCTCGCCGCGGCCGCCGTACGCCGTCACGACGACGTCGGCTTCGTGCCCGAGGACGACGCGGAGAGCGCCCTCGACGAGGAGATCGCCCGTGCGGCCGTGGGCCTCGCCCTGCGTCGGCACGCGGGCCGCAGCAAGGTGGTGGTCAGCCCCGAGGGCCGGGTCGTCGAGCGCACCGGCAAGGACCTGCGCGAGGTCTACCTGCTCGTGGGGTCGTGCGGGGTGCTGCGACACGGCCGCCCGGGCGTGGCCCAGCGGGTGTTCGCCGGCAGCGTCGGCGAGGTGGACGGCGGCTGGCAGCTGCCCCGTCGGGCCGAGGTCGTCGTCGACACCGACTACGTCCTGGCTGCCGCGGGGCTGCTGGCCACGGCACACCGTGACGCGGCGGTCGTCCTCGTGTCCGGGCTGGCGACGGCTCCGACCGCCTAGGGTGACGTCCGTGAGCAACGACGCGCGTCCGGAGACGCCTGCCGAGAGCAGGGCGCGGGAGCGGCTCACCCAGCGGCTGGCCCACCAGTGGGCCAACGTCCGCTCCGAGCGTCGTACCGAGCTGGAGCCCGTGGCCACCGGACCATCCAACCTGCGACGCGCCAGGGTGCCCTACGGCGTCGACCTGGCTGCCCAGTGGGCGTGGCGACTGCTGCTGATCGGGTTCGCCTCCTACGTGTTGTTCCGGTTGATGCAGTTCTTCGCCGAGCTGACGATCCCGGTGGTCGTCGCCCTGCTGATCAGCGCCCTTGCCGCGCCTTTGGTCGGGTGGCTGCAGCGGATCGGCATCCCGCGTGGGTTCGCGGCGTTCCTCGTCGTGCTCGGGGGGCTGGCGCTGGTGGCGTCCATGCTCGGCTTCGCAGGGCAGCAGGTGGCCGCCGGCGCCAACGACCTGGCCAACCAGGTGTCGGCCGGCCTGAACGAGATCAAGGACTGGCTGCGCACCGGACCGCTCCACGTGAGCGACCAGCAGATCAACGACTACATCCAGAAGGCGTCCGACTCGCTGCAGAACCAGGCGAAGAGCGGCAAGGTGCTCAGCCAGGTCACCGGCATCGGCTCGGCGCTGACCCACATCCTGGCCGGGCTCTTCCTGGTGCTCTTCTCGACCTACTTCTTCCTCGCGGACGGCGACCGGATCTGGTCCTGGATCGTGCGGATCGCCCCCCGCGCGGCGCGGGCCCACGTCGACAGCTCCGGCCGGGTGGCCTGGGTCTCGCTCACCCAGTTCGTGCGGGCGACGGTGATCGTGGCCATCACCGACGCGGTCGGGGTCATGATCGCCGCCTCGATCCTGCAGGTGCAGTTCGTGCTCGCGATCGGCGTGATCGTCTTCCTCGGCGCCTTCGTGCCGATCGTGGGTGCCTTCGTCGCCGGCACGGTCGCGGTCCTGGTCGCACTGGTCGACCACGGGCCGGTGGTGGCGCTGCTGATGCTCGGCGCGGTCGTGCTGGTGCAGCAGATCGAGAGCCACGTGCTGCAGCCGTTCCTGATGGGCCGTTTCGTGTCGATCCATCCCCTCGGGATCATCATCGCCATCGCGGCCGGCATCCTGCTGGCGGGCGTGGCCGGCGCCCTGGTCGCCGTACCGTTCGCTGCCGCCGCCAACGCCGTCGTCCAGCACCTCGCGACCCAGACCACGGTCGGGGAGGATCCCGAAGAGGCGCTCGAGGACGACTATGCCCAGACCGGGGACCGGCCCCGGGCCGATGTCCTCGACGCCGACCCGGAGGACGACGGCGGTGTCGGCGACTCGGACGACGCCGGGCTGGCCGACCAGTACGACCCGCCGCCCAGCGACGTGGAGCCGGAGGACGAGGAGGGTGGCGATGGGTGACGTGGTGCGGGTGTCCCTCGAGGACATCGAGCGGGCCGCCGACCTGATCAAGGCGATCGCGGTGCGCACCCCGATGGAGGGGGCACGCTGGCTGTCCGCGCTGACCGGCAGCCGGGTCCGCCTCAAGTGCGAGAACCTCCAGCGCGCCGGGTCGTTCAAGGTGCGCGGCGCCTACACGCGGATCTCGGCCCTCTCGGCGGAGGAACGAGCCCGCGGTGTCGTCGCCGCGTCGGCCGGCAACCATGCGCAAGGTGTCGCTCTGGCAGCGCAGACGCTCGGGATCAAGGCCACCGTCTTCATGCCCGAGGGTGCGCCGATCCCCAAGGAGAACGCGACTCGGGGGTACGGCGCGGACGTGGTCTTCGCTGGCCGCTACCTGGAGGACTCCCTCGTCGCGGCCCGGGAGTTCCAGGAGCAGACCGGCGCCGTCCTGATCCATCCCTTCGACTCCACCGAGATCGTCGCCGGCCAGGGCACGGTCGGCCTGGAGATCCTCGAGGACGCCCCCGACGTCGAGACCGTCGTCGTTCCGTGTGGCGGTGGTGGTCTGCTGTCGGGCATCGCGGTCGCGATAAAGGCCAAGCGGCCCGACGTACAGCTGATCGGTGTCCAGGCCGAGGGGGCCGCAGCCTTCCCGCCCTCGTTGGCCGCCGGCCACCCGGTGAAGCTCACGGCGATGAGCACGATGGCCGACGGCATCGCGGTCGGGCTGCCGGGCGAGATGACGTTCGCTGCCGTGCGCGACCTCGTCGACGACATCGTCACCGTGTCCGAGACCTCGCTGTCACGCGCCGTGCTGGCCACCCTCGAGCGGGCCAAGCTGGTGGCCGAGCCCGCAGGCGCGGCGGCCGTCGCCGCCATCCTCGACGACCCCGGACGCTTCTCGACCTCCACGGTCGCGGTGCTCTCCGGAGGCAACATCGACCCGCTGTTGCTGGGCAAGGTGATCCAGCACGGCATGGCCGCGGCCGGTCGCTACCTCACGCTGACGCTGCGCATCCCCGACCGGCCCGGCGGCCTGGCGACGTTGCTCACCGACCTCGCCGCGGCCGGGGCCAACGTGATCGAGGTCGCGCACGCCCGGATCCACGAGGACCTCTCGCTCGACGAGGTCGAGGTCCACCTCCAGCTGGAGACGCGGGGGCTGGCCCATGCCGACACCCTGCTCACCCATCTCCGCGAGCGCGGCTACCGGGTGTTGGAGTAGAGCGAGGACGCGGTGATTCCGCGGAGCGGAAGCACCACGACCAGAGCGCGCCCACGCGAGCTTGCTCGCGAGTGTTTGACGTTGACAGAGTGACCTGACGTCTACGGGATGAACGGGACGGCGCTGATGATCTCGATCTTCGCCGTACGGCCGTTGGGCTGCTCGAAGTCGACGGTCTCGCCGGCCTTGTGGCCCTTCAGGGCGGCACCGAGCGGTGACTCGGGGGAGTAGACCTCGATGCCGGAGTGGTCCTCGGCGATCTCGCGGGCGCCGAGCACGAACTGCTCCTCGTCGTCACCGGCGTAGCGGTAGCTGACCAGCTTGCCGGCCGAGACCTCCTGGTCGTCGGGCGACGGCGCGGTGCTGGCCGAGCTGAGCAGCTCCTCCAGCTGACGGATGCGGCCCTCGTTGGTGCCCTGCTCGTCCTTGGCGGCGTGGTAACCGCCGTTCTCCTTCAGGTCACCTTCGTCGCGCGCGGAGCTGATCCGCTCGACGATCTCGGCACGGAGGGGTCCGCGTCGCTCCTCGAGCTCGGCGTGGAGCCGGTCGAAGGTCTGCTGGGTCAGCCAGGTCATGCGGAACTCTCCTCCAGGCGTGGGGGGACGCCCGTGTCATGTCGAAGTGGTACGCCACCGGATCAGGTCAGTCGCTGGTTGCGTCGTCGTGGCGCGGCCAGAAGCCGAAAGTCTACCAAGACAGCGGCTCGGAACCCACAAACGCGCAGGTCAGGCCACCCTTACAGGTGGCTCGCACTGGTCAGCGCGGTCGGTCCTGGCCATCGGCGGTACAACCCGGTACGTCGACCGCGCTCGCCAGGCGCTCGGTGCGGACCGTCACCCGGTTGACGCCGTCGCGCGGGGTGAAGACCAGCTCGCCCACGATGGTGTGGTCGGAGGCGAGTGCCTGCACGGTGCACCGGGGGTGGGACGACGCGTCATGGATGGTGACCCGGAGCGAGGCGGCGGCGTGGTGGGCGTCGACGGGGTCGAAGCCCAGCAGCTCGGACTCGACCTTCGGGGTCGCCTGCACGAACGTCGCCCAGGCGACCCAGCCCAGGGCGACCACGGCCAGCACGACGACTCCGCCGATCGTGAGCCGCCGACGCCACGCGGGCGGGGCGGCGTACCGCTCGGTCAGGGTCTGGTCCACGCCGCTCATGGTGACACCTAGACTTGGCGACCATGTCTCCGGACCCCGCTCCGCGCCCCGGCGCGGGCCTGCGCCTCATGCACGTCCACGCCCACCCCGACGACGAGTCGAGCAAGGGTGCGGCGACCACGGCGAAGTACGTCGCCGAGGGGGTCGACGTCCACGTCGCGACCTGTACCGGCGGTGAGCGCGGCTCGATCCTCAACCCCAAGATGGACCGGCCCGACATCGCCGCCAACATCACCGAGGTACGCCGCCAGGAGATGGAGCGCGCGCGTGACATCCTCGGCATCCGCCAGGACTGGCTGGGTTTCGTCGACTCCGGGTGGCCCGAGGGCGACCCGCCGCCGCCGCTGCCGGAGGGGTGCTTCGCCCTGGTGCCGCTGGAGGAGGCGACCGAGCGGCTGGTCCGTCTGGTCCGTGACTTCAAGCCCCACGTGATGACGACGTACGACGAGAAGGGCGGCTACCCGCATCCCGACCACGTCCGCTGCCACGAGGTGAGCGTGGCGGCGTTCGAGGCGGCCGGCGACCCCGACCGGTTCCCCGACGCGGGCGAGCCCTGGCAGCCGCTGAAGCTCTACTACCACCACGGCTGGAGCTACGCGAAGCTCAAGGCGATCAACGACGCCATGCTCGCCCACGGTCTGGAGTCGCCGTACGCCGAGCGGATGGAGAAGTGGGAGCGTGACGAGGCGTGGGAGAAGCGGGTCACGACGCGGGTGCCCTGCTCGGACTACTTCGGCGTCCGCGACCAGGCCCTGCTGGCCCATGCGACCCAGATCGACCCCGACGGCGCGTGGTTCGCGATCCCGCACGCGATCCAGGCGCAGGTGTGGCCGACCGAGGACTACGAGCTGGTGACCAGCCACGTCGACACCGAGCTGCCCGAGGACGACCTGTTCGCGGGGATCCGGGGTCGCTGAGCGCCGAGGCGCCTGAGACACTGGGCGCATGCTCGCCCCGCTGTCTCTGCTGATCCAGGCTGCCGCGTCCGACCCGGTGCCGAGCGACAACAACGTCAAGGCCGGCTGGGTCGCCTTCGGCGTCGTCCTGGTGCTGATCGTGGCCGTGGTGTTCCTGCTCCGCAGCTTCACCAAGCAGCTGAAGAAGGTGGAGAAGGCCAACGACGCGGGCGTCTACGACGAGCACGCGTCGACCGAGCCCGGCCTCCCGCCGACCACGGTCGAGCGCGACCGCTGAGCCTCACACCCTCCGCGTGCCGGCGTCCGCGAACGCCATCGCCCGCTGCAGGGCAGCAGCGCGCATCTCCTCGGGGATCGCGACCGGTCCGCCGGCGAGCCCGGCGGTGAGCGAGGCCTGGGCGGCCTCCTCGACGACACCGCCGACCAGCACCGCCAGCTCCGGCGTGCGGTGGAAGACGAGCACGCCGTGGTTGGCCAGCAGGACTGCCGGGTTGCCGGGGATCACGGCGTTCCTGATCTCAGCGACCGCCTCGTCGGATCCGCGCGGCGCGTAGCCCGCCACCGGGACGCCGTCGGCCAGGCCGAACATCGCCAGGGCCTCGATCCAGCACTCGATCCGGCGGCCTGCGACGGCGTACGCCGTGGCGTAGGGCGAGTGGGTGTGGATCACGCAGCCGACGTCGTCGCGGTCGTCGTACATCGCGGTGTGCATGGCCACCACCGCCCCCTGGATCGGCGGCAGGTTGCCCTCGCGCAGCACGCCGTCGAGGCCGACCCGAGCGACGCCGGTCGCGTCGAGGCCCTTCATCGACGGGCCGCTCGAGAAGTACATCTCGTCGCTGCCCGGGTCGCGGACGCTGACGTTGCCGTGTCCGTTGGCGGAGATCGCGCCGCCGGCGACGACTGCCGCTGCTGTGGCGACCACCCGGTCGACCAGGTCGTGGTCCATCTGTCACCTCGTATCGTCCGTGCTGCCCAGGACCCGAGTGGCCACAACGTACTCCGCTCCGGCGTACCAGGAGTACCTCGAGATCGAGAGAGTCCTGGAGGACTCGGCGAGGAGCGTGCCGTGAGCAGCATCCCAGGCGGTACTCCGGGGAACGCAGGATTCGCCGGTGGTTGCCAGGCGTCACCACACGCCGGACTGCCCACCTCCGAGGCCACCAACGCCGCGGTCACCCCTCGAGACGCGAGCCCGCAACGCGCTGGTGCTCGGTGTCCTCGGCCTCCTCCCGTTCGGCATCGTCGTGGGGATCCCTGCCATCGTGGTCGGTCTCCACTCGTTGAGGCGGATCGACGCCAGCGACGGGGAGCTGAGGGGTCGGGGCCTCGCCTGGTGCGGGATCGTCCTCGGCTGGGTCAGCGTCGTGTTCTTCGCCGTGCTGCTCCACCTCGCCTACCGCTGACCCGCCCGATTCGCTCGGCGCGCTGGCAACGAAGGGCCGCCGATCGGCCTGCGACCTTGGGCACTAGTGCTGTGCTGTGCGCGCCCCCACCGGCGTAGCGTCGAGGAGAAGGGTCCCGGTGACCCACGAGGAGCCGATCATGAGCATGGTGCCGGGCGGCAGCCCTGGACAGGCAGGCTTCGCAGGGGCTACCAGGCGTCGCCGCACGCCGGTCTGCCCGACTCGGACCACCCGCACGTCGAGGTCACGACCGACAGTCGGGCCTGGAGCGCGCTGGTGCTCGGGCTGCTCGGCATCGTCCCCTTCGGCATCCTCACCGGGATCCCCGCCATCTTCCTGGGCGCTCACGCCCTCCGGCGGATCGAGATCAGCGACGGGGCCTTGAGGGGGCGTCGCCTCGCCTGGTGCGGGATCGTGCTCGGCTGCCTCAGCATCGCGATCTTCGCAGTGATCGTCTACCGCCTCTACTCCTGACAGCGTCCTCGGCCGGCCAGCACCGCGATCAGGACGACCGCGAGCAGGCCCAGGAACATCATCCCGGCGATGATCAGGATGATCAGGAGCTCCGGCGTACCGAGGCTGCCGATGAGCACGGACAGCAGGGACGTCATGGGAGGCGAGGGTCAGGCCCGTCGTACGACGTTCACGAGGCAGTCCCAGGCCGTGGCGCTCGGCTCGGCGCCATGGACGTGCCCGGGGCCGCCGATACGGCGGGCCACGCGCTCGGCTCGCCGTACGTCGAACTTCTCGCCGGCGAGGTCGGCGAGCACGTCCTCGGCGGTCATCAGGACGGCGGCGTCCGTCGGGCCGCCCGTGCCCTCGGTCAGGTTGGTGGTGTCGTGCGCCACCAGCAGGAAGGTGCCGCCCACCCGCAGCGAGGCGTAGGCGTTGCGCACCGCTCGACGCCGGTCGTCGGCCAGCAGCTGGAGGTAGGCAATGACGCACAGGTCGTACGACGCGTCCTCGCGCCAGGTGGTCGCGTCGGCGCACACCCAGTCGACGGGCAGTTCGCCGGCGATGGTGCGTCCTTTGTCGAGTCCTGCCTGGGAGTAGTCGACGGCGGTCACCTGCCAGCCCTGGCGCGCCAGCCAGATCGCGTTGCGACCCTCACCGGCGGCCAGGTCGACCGCGCGTCCGGGGGCGAGGTCGGCGAGCTCGGCCTCCACGAACTGGTTCGGGCCGGCCGACCACACCAGCTCGCTCGTGCGGTAGCGCTCGTCCCACTCCTCGGCGTCCATGGCGCCAGTCTGGCGCACCCGCGCGCCCGGACCTGACACGGCCGGGGCCACCCCGAAGGCGGCCCCGGCCGGGTCGGTGCAGCCGGGTCAGTGCAGCCGGGTCAGCAGCCCTGCGCCTGAGTGGCGAAGTTGTTGAGGTAGGTGAAGTACCCCTGTGCTGCCTGGGACGGGGTCTGGCGGGCGAACCACGAGTAGTGCACCTCGTCCTCCGGGTTGTAGGTGATCCCGTTCGACATGGGGATCTTGAAGCCGTAGCCGACGACCGGGTCACCGGTCTCGAGGATCGACGTGCAGCCGTACTGCGGTGCCGTCGGGGTGAGCCACGGGTTGATCAGGTTGTTGGTGAACGGGTCGTCGTACCACTCCTGGACCTCGTGGGAGAGGCCGTGGATGTCGGAGATGTAGGACTCGGTGTCGCCGGCGTTGTTGCCGAAGATCCCCTGCTCGCTGTAGGAGGCGAACATGTACGTGTTGACCTGCTGCTTGCCGTTGCCGTTGGTCGACGACGTCGCTCCGTGGTAGCCGAGGACGCAGCAGTTGGCGGCAGTGTGCTCGTAGAGGAACGTGTTGTTGACCAGGAAGATCGGCAGGACCTTCGGGCTGATGTGGCGCGACACGATGAGGTTCTTCAGCTGGGAGCTGAACCACGAGTAGCTCATCAGGCCGATCGTGGAGCCGCTGCGGCTGCCCACCACCGTCGTGCCCTGGTTCTTGGGCACCGAGATGTTCACGGCGGCCTGCACGCTGGGCTGGCCGAGGGTGACGTGCCAGCCGGTGCCGGACTTGCCGAACTGGGCCCGGTAGATCGCGTCGCCGACCTGCGTGACGTCGCTCGGCTCGTTGATCGCCCGCGGGTCGGGAGCCACACCCGGCGGCGTGTCCGGCGGCTGCGGCGGCGCGCTCGCGCTGCCAGGGGCGTTGGCCGCAGCACCGATGTCGGTGTTCTGGAACACCGGCGACTGCACGGTCTGGGTGACCTTGTCGGATCCCTTCAGGGTCACGCCGGTGCCGGTGAACGTGAAGTTCATCGGGACGATGACCGTCGGGATGGTGGTGCTGACGTCGCCCTTGGTCGGGTCGGTGCCGACCATCGTGTAGTGGTAGGTCTTCCCGTTGGTCGGGTCGGTGAACGACGACGTCCAGCTCGGGATGGTGTTCGCCGTCTTGGAGACGACCCCGCTGAGGGACTGCTCCTCGAACTTCGCGGTCCCGATCCCGTCCCCGCCCTTGGTGCCTGTTCCGTCGGCCGCTTGCGACGTGGTGGTCGTAGCTGCCAGGAAGGTTCCGGCGACCAGGGTGGCGGCCGCTGTCACCCCCAGAAATGTTCGCTTGCTCGTGCGCATGCAGTTGCCCCTTCAGGAGATCGCCGGCGTGATGTGAGCCGGACCAGGGGTCATCTTGGATGTTGAACGGCCGTTTGAGAACCCCCTTCGAGGTGAAGGGCGTACGTCGAGAACCCGATGCGCGCACACCCTCGGCCGGGCGCGCCAGCTCGGCCGAGGACGCCGTACCCCCATGCGGCTCTGCGCGCGACCCCCGGCGCACATCACCGCCGGGGGTCAGTGAGGCCTCGCCATTCCTCCTCCAGGACGGCGTACCCGACCGTGTCGAGCCAGCGCCCCGACCGGTGGCGGGACTCGGCCACCGCGTGGGCTTCGCGGCGCATGCCGACCCGCTCCATCAGGCGCCACGACGTGTCGTTTCCGAGGAAGCAGCTGGCGGTCACGCGATGGACCCCGAGCTCCTCGAAGCAGTAGCGCAGGAGCTCGCGGACAGCCTCGGTGGCGAGCCCTGCACTGGTGTGGCCCGGGTCGAGCACCCAGCCGAGCTCGGCCTGCGTTCCGCGGGCCTGGTCGGTGACCTCCGCCTGGGACCAGGCATCCTCGCGGCGGAGCATGAAGTCGCCGATGAGAGCGCCGCCGCGCGGGCCGTCGAGCTCGACGATGACGGTGGTCGCGAGGCGCGAGGGTTCGGTGAACAGCGCGCGGTAGTCCTCGACGCCGGCCGGGACGCCGGTCAGCCACTCGTTGACCGAGTCCAGGCGGCGGTAGGCCCACGTGGCTTCGGCGTCGGCCGCTGTCGCCGGCCGCAGGGTGAGTCGATCGGTGTGCAGGCTGTGCGCGAGCACCGGCCCAAGCCCGACGCCTTCGTCTGGTGGCTCCTCGACAGTGCGCAGTGACAGCAGGGTCACCCCGAGGTCGCGGATACCTGCGACCACCCCGTGCAGCTGTGCCTGGTCGGCGACCGCGACGGTGAGGGTGGTGGTCGCGTCATCGTTGCGGACCAGGGCGACGTCGCCGAGCCAGTCGGACCAGTGGCTGTCGAGGTGGCCGGCGACGTCGATGCGGTAGGTGGCCCGGCCGTCGAGGGTGGCCGCGCGGAGACTGGTCCGGATGCCGCGGGTGCTGTTCATGGGTGCTCCTGTGGGTGGGGCTTCGAGCGAGGGGGCTTCGGGATCGCGATCACTAGGCGGCTGCCCGGATGCCTCGAGCATCGGCGCGGCGGCGAGCGGAGCGGCGGCGGGCCGGCCGCCGGATGAACCACTCGGCGATCGCCAGGTTGATGACCCAGCCCGAGGCTCTGGACACGTCCGCGACCAGAACGCCGTGGCCGAAGATGCCTTCCCCCAGGCCTTCGGTGAAAGCCTGCGTTCCGGCTCCGAGGCCGATGGCGTAGGCGCGCATCATCCAGGCGCGGTGGGAGGCGATGTCGCGTCGCCTGATCGCGGTGAAGCCGAGGACCAGGCAGGCGACCATCGCGGGGGCGAAGACCAGCCGGAACGCGAACAGGACCGTTCCGCTGCCGGGCTGGGGGTCGTAGAAGAGTGTCAGCCAGAGCGCGGAGACGGCGACCACGAGGCCGGCGAGCGCCACGACCCGTCCGGCTCGTCGGTGCCAGCCGCGACGGAGCCTGGGCACGAACTGGAACGCCCCGGCCAGAGCGAAGACGGCGGCACCGACGATGTGGGCGACCAGGGCGCCGGGGAAGCCGGCGAAGCGGTGGTCTGCCGGCATCACCGCGGGGCCGCCGGCGAGCTGGAGCAGGCGCAGAGTGCCCGCGGTCAGGGGGATCGCAGACAGGACGACCAGGGCGGTCGGGACCGGCCAGCTGCGGGGCCGGTCCCGGCGCCGGGGCGCCGGGACCGTGGGTGCGGTCTGGTGAGTCGCCCTGACGGTCATCGCACGACAGCGTTCGCGGCGGCCGCGGGAACGGCGTACTCGACGATGTCGTCCTGAGCCGTGTCACCGACCGCGTGTCGCTGGTCGCGCCACAGGGAGATGCCCAAGCCGATCAGGGCGACGCCCTCGGGGACGGCCATGGGTCGGTCGAAGGACGCGGGCAGGACCGCGAGGGCGGCTGTGCCGAGAGTGCTCGCGGCGAGCAGGACGGCGGCCCATCGAGCGAGGACCCGGGCCCGGAACAGGGCGATGCCGAAGATGAGACCGCCGAGCAGGTAGCAGGCGCCGGTGAGCTGGAAGAACGTCTGCAGATGGCCGATGTCGCCGGTGGGAGTGCCTCCGCCGGAGGCGACGACGGTGTCGTTGACGAACGCGGGGGCCTTGTCGGTCAGGGCCGGCAGGAAGGCGACGGCCATGATCTCGGTGGCCCACATCATGAGGTAGCCGAGGGCGAAGACGAGGTAGCCGACGAGCCCGAGGACTCGAGCCTGTCGGACCTGGCGAAGGTAGATGCCGGTGATGCCCGCGAGTGCGAGCACGGTCATCACGCTCTTGGCGGAGCAGCGCAGCACCCACTCGTGGGTGTCGGTCAGGTAGGCGTCGAAGCCCGGGTGGTTGATCTGGACGGCGATGAAGATGACGCCGGCGACGGCGGCGGAGATACCGGCCGCCTTGGTGAGGCCGGTGGTGGTGACGCTCATGTCGGTCTCCTGGTTCCTGGTCGGGCGGGTTGCCCGGCGATGGACCAGAACCTAGGAATCGACGTGGTGACCTCACATCACCATGTGATGTGACCGGCTTGGTGATTCCGGGCCGGGGTCACGCTGCGTTGGGCTCAGGACCGGCCGGCCCTGAGCCCCTAGGCCTGCGCCAGGCCGAGGTCAGCGGCACGCTGGACGGCGGCACGTCGGGTGGTGACGTCGAGCTTGGTGAAGATGTGCCGGGTGTGGGTGCGCAGGGTGTTCACGGAGACGAACAGGTGCGCGGCGATCTCGGGGCCGGTCAGCTCGGTGGCCAGCAACCGGAGCACCTCGACCTCTCGCTCACTCAATGGCTCGTCTCCGAGTGCGACGCCGTTTACCGCCGCGGCGGGGGCAGTCCCGGGCTGGACCCGCTCACGGTCGGAGAAACG
>JAHEXO010000004.1:12431-16843 GCA_023252065.1 Nocardioides sp.
CTCCACCGCGGCCGGTCCTTCGTCGAGGAACAGCCGCACATAGCCGACCGGGACACCCTCGACGAGGACGTGGCTGAGGTCGGCGAGGGCCGCGTCGTGGTCACCGCAGACGTGGGAGGCGAGGGCTCGTACGAGGCGTGCCTCGAGGATGCTGCCCCCGCGGTCGGCCGCCTCCGCCGCGGTGAGGGCTCGGTCGAGCAGTCCCCTGGCCGCGTCGAGTCCGGCCGGATCGGGCTCGACGTGGTGCTGGGCGATGAGGAGCCGGGTGAGGGTGAGGAGATTGAACTCCGCCAGGTAGGTCGGTTCGTCGTCCGTGGTCACCGCATGCTGCGCGGCCCAGCTCTGGGCGTCGGCCAGCCGCCCTTGGCTGACGCGCAGACGGGCGATGGCAGCTGCGATGGGTCGGGTGTCGGGGAAGAACCCGTGCAGGTAGAGCGGTTCGGCCTGCTGGAGCATCCCCACGGCCGCGTCGAGGTCGCCCCGGGCTCGCAGCAGGTCCGCCATGGTCGTGTACCAGCGGAACCGGTTCTCCAGCAGGGTGGCGCGGTCGCCGAGCTCACGGGCGGTGTGGAGGTGCTCGGCAGCATCGTCCAGCTCTCCTTGCTCGCGCAGGACGTCGGCGAGACCGACGTGGAGGTCGCCGACGGTCGACAGGGCCGGCCCCCGGACACGTTCGGCTGTGGAGAGGGCTTCCTCGTAGCGGCGCCGGGCCTCGTCGGGTCGACCCCGGGCCAGCCACATGCCGGCCATGACGACCGTGGCGCCGAGCTCGTCGGCGACGTCACCGGCCGCGTGGAGGTGGCCCACGCACTCGCCGAACCTGTCGAGAGCCGTGGTCAGGTCACCGGCCGCCCAGGCCGCAAGGCCCTGGAACCCCGCAGCGCCGCTGCGGGCCAGGTGGTCGTCGGGGCCGGCCAGCTCGCCGGCGCGCCCGGCGTGGGCGATGGTGCCGGCGAGGTCACCCCGCGCTTGCGCAAGAGACGCGCGGTAGACCTCGATCGTGGCGGGCAGCACCTTCAGCTCGTGCGCGCGGTCGCGGACCGCCGTACTGGGGACGCCGAGCCGGGCGTCGTCCGGCACCGGCCCTTGTGATGCCTCGGTGCCGGACGCGTGCTGGGCGTTCAGGGCGTGTTGCGCGGCGTCGAGCCAGGTGTCGGCACCGTCGAGATCGCCCTCCGACAGGTGGACCCAGCCGGTGAACGTGGCGAGCAGAGGGCGACGTCGGACTGCGTCGTCGGGCAGCACCTCCAGCCAGTGGCGCAGCGCTCGGTCGTGGCGGTGCCTGCGGATGCCCGGGATGGCGAGCTCGACGAGGTCGGCGGCGTGCGAGGTGTCGCCGGCGGCGAGGGCGTGACCGATGGCGTCGGCGAACCTGCCCTGCCCGGCGTACCAGTCGGCGGCGGCCTGGTGAAGTCGGGTGAGGTGCTCGGGGTCGGTCGCGGCGAGCTGGGCTTGCAGCGCGTCGGCGAACAGGTGGTGGTAGCGGAACCACTGCCGCTGGTCGTCGAGTGGGACCAGGAACAGGTTCGATCGCTCGAGGGCCTCGAGCATCTCCTGACCGCCCGGGCGTCCGGTGACGGCGTCACACAGAGGCCCTGTCAGCTCGCCCAGCACCGAGGTCTCGAGAAGGAAGGTGCGGACCTCGTCGGGCTGGCTGCGCAGCACCTCCTCCAGCAGGTAGTCGAGGACGAACCGGTGGCTGCCGGTGAAGCCGTCGATGAAGTCGTCGATGTCGTCCGCCCCGGTGCGACCGCGTGCCGAGAGGGCGGCCAGCTGGAGGCCGGCCGCCCAGCCCTCCGTACGCGCCTCCAGAGCAGCCACGTAGTCCCGGGCCAGGGCCAGTCCCATGACGTCGTTGAGGAACCGCTCGGCCTCGTCGTCGGTGAACCGCAGATCAGCGGCTCGGACCTCGAGCAGCTCGCCCCGCGCGCGTAGCCGAGACAGCGGCAGCGGCGGGTCCGCCCGGGTCGTGATGGCCAGGGTGACCTGGCCCGGCAGGTTGTCGAGGAGGAACGTGACGGCCTCGTTGACGGCCGGGGTGTCGACGGCGTGGTAGTCGTCGAGCGCGAGCACGGTGGGTTCGGCGATCGTGTCGAGGTCGTTCAGCAGGCTCACCAGCACCTCGTCGGTGGCGAAGCCGCGGTCGCCGTCCATCAGTGCCGACGCGTCGGTGCCGATGTCGGGGTTGGTGGTCTGGAGCGCGGCGACGACGTGGCCGAGGAACCGGGCCACGTCGGCGTCGTCCTGGTCCAGCGACAGCCAGGCCACGCGGACCGTCTGCCCACGGGCGCTCGAGTCGGTGGCCGTGAGCCACTGCGTCAGGAAGGTGGTCTTGCCGAAACCGGCTGGTGCGGCGACCAGAACGAGTCGCGGCATCGAGCCTCGGTCGGCCGCAAGCCGATCGGTGAGCCGGGGTCTGGGCACGAGCTGACGCCGGGGCGTCGGCAGGTGCAGCTTGGTGCCCAGGACCGGCATCTGCACAGGGTAGGGCCGAACCGCTTCGGGACTTCCTGGCTGCGGTCCACCCGTCGTGAGACGCTCGTGGTGACATCGGCCCCGCGGGAGCGCATCCTGGGTGTCCAAGAGGCTCGGGACGCGACAGGTGCAGCCGAGGGAGCGTCATGGGAGCGTTGACGCCTGGCAGCACCAAGGTCGCCGGGCAGCCGCCTGCCGGCCCGATCCCGGGAAGAGTCGGCTGGGGCTTCATCTCGCTCTACGCCCTGTCGTTCACCGGCAACGCCCTGGTCTTCATCGCCCCGCTGCTGGTCACGCTGGCGCTGAAGGTCAACGACCTGGTCGGCATCGACGCCGCCCCGAAGAACCTGGCCCTGGTCACCGGCGCAGGGTCGCTGCTGGCGATGGTCAGCAACCCGTTGTTCGGCCGGTTCAGCGACCGCACCACCGCGCGGCTGGGCATGCGGCGTCCGTGGATGCTGGTGGGTCTTGCGGGCGGCACGGTCGGAACGTTCGTGGTCGCCACCGCGCCCAGCATCCCGGTGGTGCTCGTCGGCTGGTGCATCACCCAGGTCTTCTTCAACGCGCTGCTGGCTGCGCAGGTGGCGGTCCTGCCCGACCAGGTCCCCCGCTCGCAGCGAGGGGTGGTGTCCGGTGTCCTGGGCGTCTGCACGCCGGTGGCATCGGTGGCCGGGGCCTATCTCGTGCAGGCCTTCAACGGGCACCAGCTCGCCATGTTCATGGTGCCGTGTCTCGTGGGTGGCGCGTTCGTCGTCGTCTTCACGTGCCGACTCCGTGACCGCCGTCTCGACCCGGCCGATCGGCCGCCCTGGTCGTTCCGGCAGATGGTCGGGTCGCTCTACGTCGACCCGCGACGCCACCCGGACTTCGCATGGGCGTTCGCCAGCCGGTTCATGCTGGTGATGGCCTTCGCGTTCCTGGTCACCTACCAGGCCTACTACCTGATCGAGCAGCTCGGCAGCAGCAAGGGCGACGTCCCGCACCAGATCTACCTCGGCACGCTGGCCCAGTCCGCCGTCCTCGTCGTGGTCTCACCGGTCGCCGGGAGGCTCTCCGACAAGGTGGGGCGGCGCAAGGTCTTCGTCGCGGTGGCGGCGCTCGTCTACGCCGCTGCCATGCTGCTGATCGCCCACGCAGGCAATCTCCCTGGCTACCTGGTCGGCATGGCTGTCAGCGGACTCGGCTTCGGCATGTACATGGCAGTCGACCTCGCCCTGGTCGTCGACGTCCTCCCGCGGACCGGCAGCGCTGCCAAGGACCTCGGCGTGATCAACATCGCCGGCGCCCTCCCGTTCGCGCTCGCGCCGGCGATCACGCCGGTCATCCTCGCCTTGGGGGGTGGCAGCTACGCGGTCCTCTACGCCGTCGCCGGTGCGTGCGCAGCTCTCGGCGCCGCCGCCATCGTGCCGGTGCGAGGCGTCCGCTAGGACCTGCCGCGCTGCCGGCAGGGATGCCTCGCCTGTCAGATGGGCAGTGGCCGAGACTGTGCAGCATGCCGAACCGTCTCGCAGCGTCCGTGAGTCCGTACCTGCTCCAGCACGCCGACAACCCCGTCGACTGGTGGGAGTGGGGCGACGAGGCGTTCGCGGAGGCCCGCCGGCGCGGCGTACCGGTCTTCCTCAGCGTCGGGTACGCCGCGTGCCACTGGTGCCACGTGATGGCGCACGAGTCGTTCGAGGACGAGGCGACCGCGGCCCAGCTCAACGAGGAGTTCGTGTGCGTCAAGGTCGACCGGGAGGAGCGGCCCGACGTCGACTCGGTCTACATGGAGGCGACGGTCGCGCTGACCGGCCAGGGCGGCTGGCCGATGACCGTCGTCCTCGACCACGACGGCCGACCGTTCTTCGCCGGCACCTACTTCCCCGACCGGCCCCGCCACGGCCAGCCCGCGCTGCGCCAGGTGCTGACCGCGCTGACCGCGGCCTGGCGTGACCAGC
>JAHEXO010000198.1 GCA_023252065.1 Nocardioides sp.
GGCGACCCCACGACGTACACCTCGAACCACGGCGTCGTGTTCTGGTCGATCAACCGGGACGGTCCCGCGGCGACCACGGTCGAGCTGCCTGTCGGGACCACGCCTGCGGACGTCGCCTCCATCTCGGTGCGCCGTGTGCCGCTCGTCTCCGACGACGGCGCGACCCTCGAGGTCACCGACGTCACCCGCGCCTTCTTCCTCAGGAGCAGCTATCTGCCCGGGCCGTCCTTCGTGTCCTGGCACGGGGACGTCTCCCTCACCACGGCGTCGCCGACGGCCGAGCTGTGGCCAGCCCCGTGACCGGTACGTTGGCGCGCAAGGTTAATGATCGCTAACCTGTGCGGGTGAGCGAGCTGCCGTCCCCCGACCTGCGGAGCCTGGTCGCCGAGCTGCGCGAGCGGCTGGCCGTCGTACGCCGTGGTGGCAGCGCGTCGTCGCGGCGCAAGCACACCGACCGCGGCAAGCTCCTGGCCCGCGACCGGGTGGATCGGCTGCTCGACCAGGGCAGCCCGTTCCTCGAGCTCAGCCCGATGGCCGCGTTCGGGATGTACGGCGCCGACGGGGACGACTATGCGGTGCCCAGCGCCGGCATCGTCACGGGGATCGGCCGGGTGATGGGCCGCGAGTGCGTCGTGGTCGCCAACGACGCCACGGTCAAGGGCGGCACCTACTACCCGATGACGGTCAAGAAGCACCTCCGGGCGCAGACCGTCGCGCTGGAGAACCGGCTGCCCTGCCTCTACCTCGTCGACTCCGGCGGCGCCTTCCTGCCCATGCAGGACGAGGTCTTCCCCGACCGCGAGCACTTCGGCCGGATCTTCTTCAACCAGGCCAACCTGTCCGTGAAGGGGATCCCGCAGATCGCCAGCGTGATGGGCTCGTGCACCGCGGGCGGCGCCTACGTCCCGGCGATGAGCGACGAGTCGGTGATCGTGCGCAACCAGGGCACGATCTTCCTCGGCGGACCGCCGCTGGTGAAGGCCGCGACCGGTGAGGTGGTCACCGCCGAGGACCTCGGCGGCGGCGACGTGCACGCCCGGACCTCCGGCGTCGTCGACCACCTCGCCGACGACGACGCGCATGCGCTCGCGATCGTGCGGTCGATCGTCGACACGCTGCCCAGGGCCATCGGTCTCGAGACGGGCGCGGACCGCCCTCCTCGACCAGCGGGACCGGCCGCCGAGGTGGAGGAGCCGCTGGAGGACCCCGAGTCGCTCTACGACGTCGTGCCCGCCGACACCCGCACGCCGTACGACGTGCGTGAGGTGATCCGGCGGGTCGTCGACGGCAGCCGGTTCCACGAGTTCAAGAAGCTCTACGGCGACACCCTGGTGTGCGCGTTCGCCCGGATCTGGGGCCGCGACGTCGGGATCGTGGCCAACAACGGGATCCTCTTCAGCGAGTCGGCGCTGAAGGGCGCGCACTTCATCGAGCTGTGCAACCAGCGCGGCATCCCGCTGGTGTTCCTGCAGAACATCACCGGCTTCATGGTCGGTCGGGAGTACGAGAACGGCGGCATCGCCAAGGACGGCGCCAAGCTGGTGACCGCCGTCGCGTGCAGCGTCGTCCCGAAGCTCACCGTGGTCATCGGCGGCTCGTTCGGCGCCGGCAACTACGGCATGTGCGGGCGCGCCTACGACCCGCGCTTCCTGTGGATGTGGCCCAACTCGCGGATCTCGGTGATGGGTGGCGAGCAGGCGGCGAGCGTGCTCGCGACCGTCCGCCGGGACGGGTTCGAGGCCCGCGGCGAAGAATGGAGCGCGGCCGACGAGGAGGCGTTCAAGGCGCCGATCCTCAAAGCTTACGAGCACCAGGGCTCGCCCTACTACGCAACAGCAAGACTCTGGGACGACGGCGTGATCGACCCCGCCGACACCCGGCGGGTGCTCGGCATGGGCCTCGCCGTGGCGGCCAACGCCCCGATCCCGGCGCCCTCCTACGGCATCTTCCGGATGTAGGGCGGATGGACTCCCACAGCCCCGTGACCCAGGTGATCCGGACCGTGCTCGTCGCCAACCGCGGCGAGATCGCGCTGCGGGTCTTCCGCACCTGCCGGCGCCTCGAGGTCCGCACGGTCGCGCTCTACACCGACGTCGACGCTGCCGCACCCCACGTGCGAGGAGCCGACGAGGCCGTGCACGTGGGCAGCTACCTCGACATCGACGCCGTCGTCGCCGCCGCGGTGCGCAGCGGCGCCGACGCGATCCACCCCGGCTACGGCTTCCTCTCCGAGCGCGCAGCGTTCGCCCGCGCCGTCGAGGCCGCCGGCCTCCGGCTGGTCGGCCCGACCGCCGACGTGATGGACGCGATGGGACGCAAGGACCGCGCCCGCGAGATCGCCGTGACGGCCGGCGTACCGGTCGTGCCGTCCTACGACGTCGACGATGACCCCGCGACGTTCGCCTATCCGGTGCTGGTCAAGGCCGCGGCGGGCGGAGGCGGCAAGGGGATGCGCGTCGTAGGCACCGCTGAGGACTACGCCGAGGCGCTCGCGGCCGCGAGGCGGGAGGCCGCGTCGGCCTTCGGGGACGACGCGATGCTGATCGAGAAGTACGTCGAGTCCGGGCGTCACCTCGAGGTGCAGGTGCTCGGCGACACCCACGGCCACGTGGTCCACCTCTACGAGCGCGACTGCTCGACCCAGCGCCGCCACCAGAAGGTGCTGGAGGAGGCACCGGGGCCCACGGTCGCCCCCGACCTGCGGCACCGGCTCACGGGTGCGGGCGTCGCGCTTGCCACCGAGGTCGGCTACACCGGCGCCGGCACGGTCGAGTTCCTCCTCGACAACGACACCGGTGACTTCTACTTCCTGGAGATGAACACCCGCCTCCAGGTCGAGCACCCGGTGACCGAGGCGACGGTCCTGGTCCGGGGGCAGGGTCTCGACCTGGTCGAGGAGCAGCTGCGGGTCGCGACCGGCGCGCCGCTCCGGTTCGCCCAGGACGACGTCAGCCAGAGCGGTCACGCGATCGAGGCGCGGGTCTACGCCGAGGACTCCTTCGGCGGCTTCCTGCCGCAGGCCGGGACCACCAGCCTGGTGCGATGGCCGGCCGGTGAGGGCGTGCGCGTCGACCACGCCCTGGAGCCCGGTCAGGTGGTGAGCACGTCCTACGACCCGATGCTCGGCAAGGTCGTCGCCCACGGGCCCGACCGCGAGACCGCCCGACGTACGCTCGTCGCCGCCCTCGACGACACCGCGATTCTCGGGCTGACCACCAACGCCGGGTTCCTGCGGGCACTGGTGGCCAGCGACGAGTTCCGCGACGCGACCATCGACACCGCCTGGCTCGACCGGCACGACGTACCGGCTCCCGACGCCGACGTGCCCCGGGTCATGGCCGCGTGGATCTCCGCGATGTTGGCGGCCACCGACACCGGCCATCCCTTCCAGCGCGACGGCTTCCGGCTCGGCGCCGAGCCGGCTCCGACCGTCGTCGCGCTCGACCGCGAAGTCGTGGTCGACCGCCACCGCGGCACCGTCGACGGCGTCCCCGTGCAGCAGGTCAGTGCGGAGAACCACGTGCTCGAGCTCGCGATCGACGGCCATACGGAGCGGGCCGTGGTCAACGTGCAGGCCGACGTGGTCGAGGTGTGCTTCCGCGGACAGCGCCACGTGCTCACCGGCCCCGACCCGCTGGCCGACCACGTCGACGTCAGTGACGGCACGGTGCCGGCGCCGATGCCCGGCACGGTGCTCGAGGTCCGGGTCGCCGAGGGCGAGACGGTCACCGAGGGACAGGTGCTCGGCATGATGGAGGCGATGAAGATGGAGCTGTCGCTGCGGGCGCCGTACGCCGGCACCGTCACCGCTGTGGGCGCGGTCGCCGGCGACCAGGTGGCCCTCGGGGCCAGGTTGTTCGTGGTCGAGGGTGACGACCGATGACCGGACTGCCGATGACCGTCCCCGACCCGGGGCTGCCGGCCCGGGTCACGATCTACGAGGTCGGCCCGCGCGACGGGCTCCAGAACGAGTCGGGCATGGTGCCTGTCGAGGTCAAGGAGGAGCTGATCCGGCGGCTCCTCGCGGCCGGGCTCCCCGTCGTGGAGGCCACGTCGTTCGTGCACCCGCGCTGGGTGCCGCAGCTGGCCGACGCCGAGGACCTGATGACGAGGCTCGGCGACCTCGGCCGTGACCTCCCGGTGCTGGTCCCCAACGAACGTGGGCTCGACCGCGCCCTCGAGCTCGGCGCTCGCCACGTCGCGATCTTCGGCAGCGCCACCGAGACCTTCGCACGCAAGAACCTCAACCGCTCCCTCGACGAGCAGTTCGAGATGTTCGAGCCCGTCGTACGACGCGCCCGCGACGCGGGCCTCGACGTCCGGGCCTACGTCTCGATGTGCTTCGGCGACCCCTGGGAGGGCGCCGTACCGATCGACCAGGTCGTCTCCGTGGGTCGCCGGCTGCTCGACCTCGGCGCCTCGCAGCTCAGCCTGGGCGACACCATCGGCGTCGGGACCGCCGGTCACGTGACCGCGATGGTCGGGGCGTTCGCCGCCGCCGGCACCGACCCCGGCGACCTCGCCCTGCACTTCCACGACACCTACGGGCAGGCCCTCGCCAACGCCCACGCCGGACTGCAGGCGGGGATCACGACGTTCGACGCCAGCGCCGGCGGCCTCGGCGGCTGCCCCTACGCCAAGAGCGCCACCGGCAACCTGGCCACCGAAGACCTCGTCTGGTTCCTCACCGGTCTCGGCATCGAGCACGGCGTCGACCTCGAGGCCCTCGTCGCCACGAGCGCCTGGCTGGCCGGCCACCTCGGCCGCCCCAGCCCCTCCGCGGTCGTCCGCGCCCTCTCCGGTAGTCCGTGACGATCGTCAGTCGGCCTCACGCTCAGGCCACCTGCGTTTCGTCACGGACTACCGGCCGGGGGCTCGGTGGGTGGCTGGCAGAATCCCCGGCATGAGTCGGAGGGTGTACGTGCACGTCGGTGCGCCCAAGACCGGTACGACGTACCTCCAGGACCGGCTCGGCCGCAACGTCCGCTCGCTGGCCCGGTACGACGTCCACGTCCCGTCGCGCTCCCGGTTCGTCCGGCCGGGGACCTTCCACTTCCGCGCCGCGCTCGACCTGCTCGACCAGGACTGGGGTGGCCCGCCGGGGCATGCCGAGGGCGCCTGGGACGCGATGGTCCGTCGGGTACGACGCGTGGACGGCACCGTGGTGATCAGCCACGAGATCCTGGCCCCCGCCCCTCCGGAGAAGATCGCCCGGCTAAAGCGCGACCTCGCCGGCAGCGAGCTCCACGTCGTCTACTCCGCCCGCGACCTGGCCCGCCAGGCGCCGGCCGGCTGGCAGGAGAGCATCAAGCAGGGCCGGCGCTGGACCTAC
>JAHEXO010000199.1 GCA_023252065.1 Nocardioides sp.
GTGATGCTCGACCGGCCGCGCCACGAGCAGCTCGCCGACGAGGTCCGAGCGACCGGGGCGCGGATCAAGTTCCTCGTCGACGGCGACGTCGCGGGCGCGATCATGGCGGCTCGCCCCAACACGGGTATCGACCTGCTGCTCGGCATCGGTGGCACGCCCGAGGGGATCATCGCGGCCACGGCGATGAAGTGCGTCGGCGGAGTCATCCAGGGCCGGCTCTGGCCCAAGGACGACGAGGAGCGGCAGCGCGCCATCGACGCCGGCCACGACCTCGACCCCGACCACGTGCTGTCCACCAACGACCTGGTCACCGGCGACGACTGCTTCTTCGTGGCCAGCGGCATCACCGACGGCGAGCTGATGCAGGGCGTCCACTTCCGCGCCCACGGTGCCACCTCGCAGTCACTCGTGATGCGCTCGCGCAGCGGGACCGTCCGGCTGATCTCCAGCGAGCACCGCTTCGAGAAGCTCAGCACCTACCCCTGAGACCCGCCCGGCCGGACCGCGCGCCGTACGACGCGGAGGACGTCGGGGTCGACCGCCATCCCGACGTGGGACGAGCGCACCTCGACGGTGGTGGCCAGCGGATCGACGCAGGCGCGCCAGTCGACGATGCCGTCACGGCGCGAGTAGACAGCCGTGAAGTCGACGCCGTCGGGCAGCGGCTGCCGGCTCTCGTCGAAGCTCGTGCGCGCGCACGCGCCCGCGACGCACTCGAGCGACATCAGGCCCGGTACGCCGGCACGGCTGAGCCGCACCAGCGCGTCCAGGCTGCGGGTGAGGCTGGCGTGATGGGCGCCGGGGGCGAGCATCGGGCTGCCGAGGGTGACGATCCCGGCCACCAGGTCGGGCCGGCGTACGGCGAGCCCGCGGGCGAGCAGCCCGCCCAGGCTGTGCCCGACGATCCGCACCCGACGGCCCCGCCGCTGCGCGACGGCCTCGAGCCGCGCCTCGAGCTGGGCCGCGGCCGCAAGCGTGCAGCCGACGTTGGCATGGATGTGGGACCGGTAGGTGCGATGCCCCTGCGCCCGCAGCGCGGCGGCGAGCAGCGCCAGGCTGGCGTCACCGGCCATGAACCCCGGCACCAGCACGACCGGGTCGACGTCGCGGTGGGCGGCGTGACCGGCGTAGGCCCGCGGCGGACCGGCGACCCGGCGCCCGAGCTCTCGCACGGCCAGCCTGCCGGCCTCGGTGACGACACTCGCCTCTCGCAGCACCGCGGCCGGGCGTGGCGCAGTGAACCCCTCCGGGAGGAGGAAGTCGGCAACGGCGAAAGAGGCCACGAAACTCGACGGTACGACGATCGGGCGCCGATGTCCTCGGCTCGCCCGACACCGTGTGCCCGCGTCTTGCACCCATGCGGTTGACTGTGTGGCATGGCCGAGCCGTCACCCGCGATCCCTGAGACGCCGCCACCGGACGGGGCTGCGGGCCCACTCGCCGAGTCCTCGGGTGAGCTCTTCGCGCCCGTCTCCCCCGGCATCGAGCTCTGCTACCAGACCTGGGGAAACCCCTCCGACGAGCCGATGCTCCTCGTGATGGGGCTCTCGAGCCCGCTCACGTGGTGGGACCCCGAGCTCTGCTCGATGCTCGCCCGTCACGGCTACTACGTGATCACCCTCGACAACCGCGACGTCGGCCGCTCCACCAAGATGCGGGAGCGGGTCACGCGGCGGATGCTGGTGCGCGCCCTCGCAGGACGCCGCGTGCGACCGCCCTACACGCTCGTCGACATGGCGCAGGACGCGCTGGGCCTGCTCGACCACCTCGACGTCGAGAGCGCCCACGTCGTCGGCGTGTCGATGGGCGGGATGATCGCGCAGTCCCTCGCGATCGAGGCCCCCGCCCGCGTGCGGTCACTGACCAGCATCATGTCGACGACGGGCAAGCGGACGGTCGGCTGGATCGACCCCCGGCTGATGCCCATCCTGCTCCGCCCGCTGCGCCCGGGCCTGGAGTCCTACGAGCGGACCAGCCTCACGATCTGGCGGTTGATCGGCTCGCCCGGCTATCCGCGCACCGACGAGCGCACCCTCGAGATCGCCCGAGCGACGTACGCCCGGGGCATCTCACCCACGGGCTCCCTGCGCCAGATGATGGCGATCCTCACCCAGCCCAACCGCTCGCCGCGCCTGCACTCCCTCCGGATGCCGACGCTGGTGATCCACGGCCTGGCCGACCGGATGGTGCACGTCTCGGGCGGCCGCGCGACCGCGGCGGCGGTCCCCAGGGCCGAGCTCCTGCTGATCGACGGGATGGGGCACGACCTGTCCCCCGAGCTCTACGACACCTTCGTCGACGCGATCATCCGGGTAGCGGCTCGCGCCGACGCGCGCGCGGCCTGACCGGTCCCCTGACCAGATCGCTGGACTGCCCTTGCCGACCGCAGCCGGCCGTGCCCTGCAGGGCACGGCCGGCTGTGTCGAGGTTTCCGGCTCGTCAGTCGGAGATCCGCTCACCGCTCTCGGTGTCGAACACGTGGACGTTGCTCGGGTCGGTGGTGACGTGGATGACGTCGCCCTTCTTGACCGAGTCGCGGGTGCTGACCCGCACGATCATGGTGCTGGGCGTGCCCTCGACCTCGCTGGTGCCGTAGACGAAGCTGTCGGCGCCGAGCTCCTCGACCACCGTCACGTTGATCGGCATCCCCCCCTCGGCCGCCGAGACGAGGCGCCAGGCCTCGGGACGTACGCCGATGGTGATGTTGCCCTTCATCTTGGCCTCGGACGCCGCGTCGACCGGCACGTGGTACTCGCCGATCTGGGCCTTGCCCTCGTGTGCCGTGGCCTCGACGAGGTTCATCTGCGGGGAGCCGATGAAGCCGGCGACGAAGAGGTTCACCGGCCTGTCGTAGAGGTTCAGCGGAGTGTCGACCTGCTGGAGGATGCCCAGCTTCATCACCGCGACCCGGTCGCCCATCGTCATCGCTTCGATCTGGTCGTGCGTCACGTAGACCGTGGTGACACCGAGGTCGCTCTGGAGCTTGGCGATGTCGGTCCGGGTCTGGACCCGCATCTTGGCGTCGAGGTTGGACAGCGGCTCGTCCATGCAGAAGACCTGAGGGCTACGGACGATCGCGCGACCCATGGCCACGCGCTGACGCTGGCCACCCGAGAGCGCCTTCGGCTTGCGCTCGAGGTATTCGGTCAGGCCGAGGATGTTGGCGGCCTCGGCGACGCGCCGCTCGCGCTCCTCGCTGGGAACCTTGGCCATCTTCAGGGCGAACCCCATGTTGTCGGCCACGCTCATGTGCGGGTAGAGGGCATAGTTCTGGAATACCATCGCGATGTCGCGGTCCTTGGGCGGCAGGTGGGTGACGTCCTTGTCGCCGATGAAGATCTTGCCCTCGTTGACCTCTTCGAGGCCGGCGAGCATCCGCAGCGTCGTGGACTTGCCGCAACCGGACGGACCGACGAGCACCATGAACTCGCCGTCCCTGATCTCGAGATCGATCCCCGGCACCGCCGGGGTGTCGGCCCCCGGATACCAACGCTGGGCCTTCTCGAAGGTGACTGTTGCCATGCTGAACTACTCCCTCCACCGGCAGGTACGTGCCGGACGATCCGTTGTGAAGTGACGGCGGTCACACTAGCGGCTGCGCTGACTCCCGCACAGCGCGCCGTCTCACCACCGACTCCCCTGCCACCAGGGGCATCGCCACGAGATGGCGCGCCGATGCGCGGGTCGACGTGTGGGCGGCGGGCTCCAGCAGGAGCCGGACCGCGAGGTCTCCCATCTCCTCGAAGGGCAGCGCGACCGAGGTCACCTTCGGCCGTAGCCAACCGGCCAGCTCGGAGCCGTCGAAGGAGACCACGGCGACGTCGTCCGGCACCCGGAGCCGCACCTCGGCCAGGGCTTGGTAGACGCCCATCGCGATCCGGTCGTTGAGACAGACCAGCCCGCGCGGTCGATGACCGGCGCGCAGGAACTCGTGGAGCGCGTAGTACGTCGGCTCGACGGCCCAGTCACACCGGATCACGCCCTCGACGTCGTGACCGGCCGCGGCGAGGCGTTCTCTGACGCCCGCGAGCCGGAGTGGTCCCGCGATCGCGTGAGGGGTCGGGTCCTCCCCGACGATGTGGATCCCGCCGGCGATGCCCGCGTCGAGGAAGGCGTCGGCAGCCGTCCGGCCGCCCGCCTGCTCGTCGGGGAGCACGCACACCTGGTTGCCGGCGGCGGGGTCGGTGCAGTTGAGCATCACCACGCGGTTGCCGGGGAAGGCCGGCGCCGCGGTCTCCACGGTGGTGCGCGTGATGTAGAGCAGGCCGTCGACCTGGCGCTCTGCCATCTCGTCGAGCAGCACCGCCTCGACGGCCGGGTCACCCTCGCTCTCGCCGATCACCAGCACGTGGTCGAGGGCGCGCGCGGCTGCGTTGGCGCCGGACAGCATCCGGCTGGCGAACATGCCACTGGCCACGAAGTCGCTGATCACCCCGATCGTCTTCGTGGTCCGGGTGCGCAGGCTGCGGGCACTACGGTTGGGGCGGTAGCCGAGCTCGGCCACGGCGTCGAGCACCCGCTGGGTGGTGCGCTCGGAGATCCGCATCTCCTCGGCCCGGCCGTTGAGGATGTAGCTCACGGTCGTCCCGGAGACCCCGGCCAGCCGCGCGACGTCCGCCAACGTCGCGCGTCGGAAGGTCGACACGTCCGCCTCGTTCCTGGAAACCGGGCGGGTACGCCGTAGCCCACGAGGCCGCGGTTGGCAATCGCCCGTTCACCTTCTCGACACATGCCTTGACAGTGGTTTCACCAGCCCGTAATGATGCGGCTGATTCGATTCAGCAAAGTGGTGTCTATCACAAGCCGGACCGGATCGGCACTCCCAAGTCGCAGGGACCGAACCACAAGGAGCATTCATGAGGAGCCCCGTACGCCGTACCACTCTCCTGGGGACGGCTCTGTTCACCGTTGCCGCCCTCAGCCTGACCGCCTGTGGCAGCGGCGGCGGGAGTGGCGGCAACAGCAGCACCGTCACCATCTGGTCGAGCCTCGACGCACCCGTGCAGGCGGGTCTGCAGAAGGCCCTGGTAGCCAAGCTCAAGGCCGACAACCAGAACATCACGATCAAGTGGCAGCAGGTCCAGAACATCAACCAGCTGATCATCACCAAGATCCAGGCCGGGGACACGCCCGACATCGCAATGATCCCCCAGCCCGGTGTCGTCACGCAGATGCAGCAGCTCGGCGCGACCAAGCCCCTCGACAACGTCGTGGACATGAGCTCGCTGAAGAGCTCGATGGTCCCCGGCACGCTCGAGGCCGGCACCATCGGCGGCAAGCTCTACGGCCTGATCGTCAGCGCCAACGTCAAGGGCCTG
>JAHEXO010000200.1 GCA_023252065.1 Nocardioides sp.
GCGATCGCGGTCGGACTGATGTGCCAGTGCTCTTACGCTCAGATCGGGGCGATGATCGGCCGCGACAAGTCCGTGGTGTGGCGCGAAGTTGCCCGCAACCGTGGCCCGGACGGCTCCTACTGGGCACCGGTGGCGCACCGGGCCGCGCACGAGCGGCGCCGGCGGCCCAAAGAGCACAAGCTGTCGATGCACCCGGGCCTGTGCCGCCGGATCGAGGCGTGGATGGACGACGGGTGGTCACCGGGCCTGATCGCGTCGATGCTGCGTGAGCAGCATCGCGGATCAACGGCAGCGGCGAGGAGGGGCCGGGTGAGCCACGAGACGATCTACCAGACGCTCTACGTCCAGACCCGCGGCAGCCTGCGCGTTGACCTGCACCGTCAGCTGTCGTTGAAGCGTTCGGCGCGCAAGCCCCGGTCCAGCACCGGCCGCGGCGGTGGGCACACCTACGACCACGCGATCAAGATCAGCCAGCGCCCCGCCCAGGTCGCCGACCGCGCTGTGCCCGGCCACTGGGAAGGCGACCTGATCCTCGGGCCCGGCAACCGCTCCGCGATCGGGACTCTGGTCGAGCGCTCCACCCGGTTCGTGATCTTGCTGCACCTTCCAGGACGCCACGACGCCCCGAGCGTGGCCGAGGCGATGATCCAGGAGATGAGCAGGCTGCCGGCCCACCTGCGACGCTCGATCACCTGGGACCGCGGCAGCGAGCTGGCCCACTACGTCGACATCCAGCTCGAGCTCCAGGCACCGGTCTACTTCTGCGACCCTCACTCGCCCTGGCAGCGCGGCAGCAACGAGAACACCAACCGGTTGCTGCGGTTCTGGTTCGAGAAGGGCAGCGACCTCTCGGTCCACACCGCCGAGGACCTCGCCAGGATCGCCGCGACCCTCAACGCACGGCCCCGCCCTACCCTGGGCCTGGAGACCCCAGCCCAAGCGCTGGGTGAGCTGCTCGCCAACCAGGCAGCAGCATGACCGTTGCTTCCACCGACTGACACCGCCCGGGGCCGACAAGTGAAGGAATCACCGGCTTACCGGCGATTCCGACAGGAACGTCTCGAGGTCATCCCCAGGTCCCGCCCCGTGGCTGACCGGCGCAACTGAACTGAGACCCGGCGCTACGCCGTACATCACGCCCGCCGCCCTAGGCTCGGAGCATGCCGGCTGACTTCATGGGCTTCCCACAGCAGGCCCTCGACTTCTACGACGACCTCGAGGTCGACAACACCCGGTCGTTCTGGGACAAGCACAAGGGCACCTACGAGTACTCCGTGAAGCGCCCGATGGTCGCGCTGTGCGCCGCGCTCGCCGAGGAGTTCGGGGACGCCAAGATCTTCCGTCCCTACCGTGACGTGCGCTTCGCGAAGGACAAGACGCCGTACAAGACCGCCCAGGGCGCCTTCGTCCAGGTCGGACCGGCGACCGGGTGGTACGTCGAGATCTCGGCGCGCGGCGTCCGCACCGGAGCGGGGTTCTACGACGCCACCGGGCCGCGGATCGCCGCCATCCGGGCCTCCATCGACGACGAGCGGACCGGCACCGAGCTGGAACGGATGCTCACCAAGCTCGAGGCCAACGGCTGGCGGATCGGCGGCCACGTGCTCAAGACGTCACCGCGCGGCTACGACCCGAACCACCCGCGGATCACCTGGCTGCGCCACAAGTCGCTGACCATCGGGCACGACTACGGCTTCGAGCCGATCATCCACACCCACGAGCTGCTCCAGGCGGTGCGCGACGACTGGCGCACGCTCCGACCGTTCGTCGAGTGGGTCACCGCCCACGAGGCCTTCGCCGAGTGACGGCGCGTCGCGCTCAGTAACCACCCCTGGAGGTCCGTCCGGAGCCACCGCGGCGGCCAGACGAGCATTCCGGGGTGGTTACTCAGGAGCAGTACGCCGGCGGCTCAGTGCGGCTGCCAGGCGTCCTCGTCCTCGGTGAGGCGAGCCACCTCGGGGGGCAGGGCGCCGGCGACCAGGTCGGCGACCGAGACCTGCTCGAACACATCGCGCAGCGAGTGGCGCGCGGCGATCCAGACGCGTTGCAGGGCGTCGGCGCGCTCGTTGTAGGAGACCGCTTCGGGGCGCAGGCCGTAGACCGAGACCAGCGGCCCGTCGACGGCGCGGATCACGTCGGCCACGGTCACCGTGGCGGCCGGCTTGGCCAGACGCCACCCACCGGACTGCCCCCGCTGGGCCAGGACGATGCCGGAACGGCGCAGGTCGGCCAGGATCGCCTGGAGGAAGTTGTGCGGGATCCCCTGCAGGCGGCCGAGCTCCTCGGCGCTCACGGGCCGACCGGCGTCACCGCCCTGACCGGTGTCGCCCGCGCCGCGGGCGCCCATCTCGATCAGGGCCCGGAGCGCGTAGTCGGCCTTGGCTGAGACTCGCATGCCGAGCAGTCTCCCAGAACGCGCGGGAGATCCATGCACCCGCGCGTGGTCTGCGTCACACGTCACACAGGACGGCGCTCGTCGTGGTCCGGGAAGTGGTTGCCTCCCCCAGGACCGCGAGGCAGAATGATGTTACTGATGAGTAGCCGTACTCATGACGGGGGACCCCGACCGGGTCGGACCTCGACTCACCGCCGAACAGGTAAGGGACATGGGCCACTACAAGAGCAACCTGCGAGACATCGAGTTCAACCTCTTCGAGCTGCTGGGTCGCGGCGAGGTGATGGGCACGGGTCCGTTCACCGAGGTCGACCCGGAGACCGGTCGCGAGATCCTGGCCGAGGTCGACCGGCTGGCACGCGAGGACCTCGCGGCGTCGTTCGAGGAGTCCGACCGCACCCCGCCGGTCTTCGACCCCGAGACCCACACCGCGCCGGTCCCCGAGTCGTTCAAGAAGAGCTTCCAGGCCTGGATGGACGCCGAGTACTGGCGCCTCGCCACCCTCGCCGAGCTCGGCGGCACGCCGGTCCCCTCGTCGTTCGGCTGGGCGGTCGGCGAGATGGTGCTCGGCGCGAACCCCGCGGTCTGGATGTACGGCGCCGGGCCGGCGTTCGCCGGCGTGATCTACCGCAACGGCAACGAGCGGGACAAGAAGATCGCCCAGCACGTCGTCGACAACGGCTGGCTGACCACGATGGTCCTCACCGAGCCCGACGCCGGCTCCGACGTGGGCGCGGGCCGGACCAAGGCCACCCCCAACGCCGATGGCACCTGGAACATCGAGGGCGTCAAGCGCTTCATCACCTCGGCAGAGGGCGACCTCTCCGACAACATCATCCACATGGTCCTGGCGCGCCCGCAGGGCGTCGAGGGGGCCGGCGGTCCGGGCACCAAGGGCCTCAGCCTGTTCATCGTGCCGAAGTGGCACTTCGACCCCGAGACCGGCGAGTCGACCGGTGAGCGCAACGGCGTCTACGTCACCGGCGTCGAGAAGAAGATGGGCATCAAGGTGTCCAACACCTGCGAGCTGACCTTCGGCGACCCGGGTGTCGGCGGCGGCGAGCCGGCCAAGGGCTGGCTGCTCGGCGAGGTGCACAACGGCATCGCGCAGATGTTCCAGGTCATCGAGAACGCCCGGATGATGGTCGGCACCAAGGCCATCGCGACCCTCTCGACCGGCTACCTGAACGCCCTCGACTTCGCCAAGGAGCGGGTCCAGGGCGCCGACCTCACCCAGGCCGCGGACAAGACCGCGCCGCGGGTGACGATCACCCACCACCCCGACGTACGCCGTTCGCTGATGACGCAGAAGTCGTTCGCCGAGGCGATGCGGTCGCTGGTCCTCTACACCGCGTCCTGGCAGGACCGCGTGATGATCGCCGAGCACAACGGCGAGAAGGACGAGCTGGCGATGGCGGTCAACGACCTGCTGCTGCCGATCGTCAAGGGCTACGGCTCGGAGCGGTCGTGGGTACTGCTGGGCACCGAGTCGCTGCAGACCTTCGGCGGGTCCGGCTTCCTGCAGGACTACCCCATCGAGCAGTACGTCCGCGACGCCAAGATCGACACCCTGTACGAGGGCACCACCGCGATCCAGGGCCAGGACTTCTTCTTCCGCAAGATCGTCAAGGACCAGGGCAAGGCCCTCGGCCACCTGGCCCAGGAGATCCAGACCTTCGTCGAGAGCGAGGCGGGCAACGGCCGGCTGAAGGTCGAGCGCGAGCTGCTGTCGACGGCGCTCGAGGACGCCCAGGCGATCGTCGGGGTGATGATCAACCATCTCATGAGCGCAGACGCCTCCGCCGAGGGCGGCGACCTCCGCAACATCTACAAGGTCGGCCTCAACACCAGCCGTCTGCTGATGGCGCTCGGCGACGTCGTCTGCGCCTGGCTGCTGCTGCGGGGCGCCGACATCGCGCTCGGCAAGCTGTCCGGCGACCTGCCCGCCAAGGAGAAGGCGTTCTACGAGGGCAAGGTGGCCGCCGCGCAGTTCTTCGCGCAGACCAACCTGCCGCGGCTCTCCGCCGAGCGGGCCATCGCCGAGCACACCGATTTGGCCCTGATGGACCTCGACGAGGCCGCCTTCTGAGGGCCTGAGCGACGGCGGCCGCGAGCCGCCGGGAGGACGCGAGCCGGTGGTGCCTGGGGGGACGCCACCGGCTCGATCGTTCTCCGCCGACCTCGGCGGTCGGGCGGTGGCAGGTGTGGACGACCTCCAACCTGGGTAGGAACCCGGCCGGACTGAAGGAGGGGCTCCATGGGTATCGGTATCTCGGTCGTGCTGCTCGTCGTCGGGCTCGTGCTCCTGACCGGAGCCGTGGACCTGCCCGCGAGCGTGCACGACCACGTCGCGACCGACGTCGTCGGCTGGATCTGTGTGGGTGTGGCGATCCTCGGGTTCGTGCTCGCGATCGCGGCGAGCCGGAGCAGGGCACCGCGCGCCTGAGGTCCTGGGCCGACCCCTAGCCTCGTGGGGTGCTCGACGCCCTGGTCGCCGGTCTGCTGACCGGTCTGTCGCTGATCGTGGCGATCGGCGCGCAGAACGCGTTCGTGCTCCGCCAAGGGTTGCTGCGGCAGTACGTCGGCCCGGTGGTCGCGGTCTGCGCGGTCAGCGACCTGGTGCTGATCACGGCCGGGGTCGCCGGCATCGGCGCGATCGTGCAGCACGCGCCGGCCGCGCTCACGGTCGTCCGTTGGCTCGGCGTCGCCTTCCTGACGGCGTACGGCGTGCGGTCACTGGGGCGGGCCCGCCACGCCGGAGCGCTGGCCGCGTCGACCGACAGCGAGCCCCGGCTCCGCGACGCCGTGCTCCAGATCACCGCGCTCACCTGGCTGAACCCGCACGTCTACCTCGACACCGTGCTGCTGGTGGGCTCGATCGCAGCGCACCACGGGCCCACCGGGAAGTGGTGGTTCGCCGCCG
>JAHEXO010000201.1 GCA_023252065.1 Nocardioides sp.
CCCTCGAGGAGATCCAACAGGCGCTCGGGCTCGACGAGGCCCCACTGCGGATCGAGTGCTACGACATCTCCAACCTGCAGGGCACCGAGGTGGTCGCCAGCATGGTCGTCTTCGAGGACGGCCTCCCCCGCAAGAGCGAATACCGCCGGTTCCTGATCAAGGGCGTCGAGGGGCAGAACGACGTCGCCTCGATGCACGAGGTGATCACCCGGCGGTTCCGGAGGCTGCTCGACGAGCAGGCGCGCTCCACCGAGGTCGCGACCGACTCGGGGCCGATGCTGGTCGACCCCGAGACCGGCCGCCCGCGCAAGTTCGCCTACGCCCCCGGGCTGGTGGTGGTCGACGGCGGCCCGCCGCAGGTGGCGGCGGCCCAGGCGGCCCTGCGCGAGCTCGGTGTCGTCGACATCCCGGTCTGCGGCCTGGCCAAGCGGCTCGAGGAGGTCTGGCTCCCGGAGCAGGACGACCCCGTCATCATGGCCCGGTCGTCCGAGGGCCTCTACCTCCTCCAGCGGGTCCGCGACGAGGCCCACCGGTTCGCGATCACCCACCACCGGTCCCGACGCTCCAAGTCGATGGTCGAGAGCCTGCTCGACGACGTGCCCGGGCTGGGCGAGGTGCGCCGCCGGACGCTGGTCAAGCACTTCGGCTCGCTGAAGAAGCTGCGCGAGGCCGAGCTCGACGAGATCGCCCAGGTGCCCGGCATCGGGCCGCGCACGGCCCTGGCCATCAAGGATGCGGTGTCCCGCACGACCGGACACAATGGCGCCCCACGAGTCAACACCGAGTCGGTCAACACCGCGACCGGCGAGCTGATGGAGGGCTGATGGCCGACGCGCCGCTCGACCACGCCGGCGAGGTCGTGGTCGTCACCGGGATGACCGGTGCCGGTCGCAGCACGGCCGCCAAGGAGCTCGAGGACCTCGGCTACTACGTCGTCGACAACCTCCCGCCGTCCCTCCTCGGTGACGTGGTCGCCCTCGTCGACGAGAGCCGCGGCACGAGCCAGCCGATCGCCGTCGTGGTCGACGTACGCTCCGGGTCCTTCTTCGACTCCCTGCAGGCCAACCTGGCCCAGCACGAGCTCGGCCGCCGCACGACTCTGCTGTTCCTCGACGCCATCGACGAGGTGCTCGTACGCCGTCAGGAGGCCGCCCGGCGTCCCCACCCGCTCCAGGCCAGCGGCCGCCTGGTCGAGGGCCTGCGTCGCGAGCGCGAGGTGCTGGCCAACCTCCGCGCCGACGCCGACCTGGTGATCGACACCTCCGAGCTCAACGTCCACCAGCTCACCGACCGCATCGCCGAGTCGTTCGGCACGCCGCACACCCTCAAGCTCAAGGTAAACGTGATCAGCTTCGGGTTCAAGTACGGCATCCCGGTCGACGCCGACTTCGTGGCCGACATGCGGTTCCTGCCCAACCCCTACTGGGTGCCCACGCTGCGCGGGAAGACCGGTAGGTCGTCGGACGTCAGCGACTACGTCCTCGACCAGCCCGGGGCGCGGGAGTTCGTCGACGCCTACGTCCAGATGCTCACCGGGGTCGCCGAGGGCTACCTCCGCGAGGGCAAGCGGTTCATGGCCGTCGCCATCGGGTGCACCGGCGGCAAGCACCGCAGCGTGGCGATGACCGAGGAGATCGCCCGACAGCTGCGCGAGGCAGGCTACGACGTGGCGGCGGTGCATCGCGACCTCGGGCGTGAGTGAGGTGGGCGCACCTCAGCGCCGGAGCACCGTCACCGCCCTGGGCGGCGGCCACGGGTTGTACGCCTCCTTGTCCGCGCTGCGGAGGCTGCCGGTCGACCTCACCGCTGTGGTCACGGTCGCCGACGACGGTGGTTCGTCGGGCCGGCTGCGGTCGGAGTTCGGGGTCCTGCCACCCGGCGACCTCCGGATGGCCCTCGCCGCGCTCTGCGGCGACGACGAGTGGGGCGAGACCTGGGCACAGGTGCTCCAGCACCGCTTCGCCGGCACCGGGGAGATGAACGGGCACGTCACCGGCAACCTCCTGATCGTCAGTCTCTGGGAGCTCCTCGGCGACCACGTGGCGGCCCTCGACCTGGTCGGCAGGCTGCTCGGCGCGCGCGGGCGGGTGCTCCCGATGGCGCTGACGCCGCTCGACATCACCGCCGAGGTCAGCGGCATCGACCCCGACGACCCGTCGGCCCACACCACCGTCCAGGGGCAGGTGGCGGTGGCGACCGCGCCCGGTGTGATCGAGTCGATCGCGCTGCTGCCGCCCGACCTGACGCCCTGCCCCGAGGCGGTGGCGTCGGTGCGCGACGCCGACGTGGTCGTGCTGGGCCCCGGCTCGTGGTTCAGCTCCGTGCTGCCCCACCTGATGGTCCCCGCCCTGCGCCAGGCACTGGTGGAGACCCACGGCCACCTGGTCGTCGTGCTCAACCTGGCACCCCAGGACGGCGAGACCGAGGGCTACGCGCCGGTCGACCATCTGGCGGTGCTCCTCGAGCACGCGCCCGACCTCTCCGTCGGCACAGTCCTGGTCGACCGGTCCGAGGTCGTCGACGGTGCCGACCTGGGTGAGCTCGAGGCGCTGGCGGAGAAGTGTGGGGCCACCGTCGTGGTCGCCGACATCGCTCAGGACGACGGGTCTCCCCGGCACGACCCGGTGAAGCTGGCGGCGGCCTACGCCGAGATCCTGGCCGCCTGCTGACCGCCTGACGAACATCGTTGACACGCGTGACAGGATCGGCGCCATGGCGATGACGGCTCAGGTGAAGGCAGAGATCGCCAACACCCACATCACCAAGACCTGCTGCCGCAAGGCCGAGGTGTCGACCATGCTCCGCTTCGCGGGTGGTCTGCACATCGTGAGCGGCAAGATCGTGGTCGAGGCAGAGCTCGACACCGGCGCCGCGGCCCGTCGGCTGCGCAAGGACATCGCCGAGGTGTTCGGGCACCAGAGCGACGTGGCGATGGTGCAGGGCAACGGCATCCGCAAGGGCAGCCGCTACCTGGTGCGGGTCACCAAGGACGGCGAGGCGCTGGCCCGGCAGACGGGTCTCCTCGACAACCGTGGCCGTCCGGTGCGCGGTCTCCCTCCCGCCGTCGTTTCCGGGGGTGCGTGCGACGCGGTCGCCGCCTGGCGGGGCGCGTTCCTCGCCCACGGCTCGCTCACCGAGCCCGGCCGCTCGTCCTCACTCGAGGTCACCTGCCCGGGCCCCGAAGCGGCGCTCGCCCTGGTGGGCGTGGCGCGTCGGCTCGGCATCCCGTCCAAGGCACGCGAGGTGCGCGGTGTCGACCGGGTCGTCATCCGCGACGGCGACGCGATCTCACAGCTGCTCACCCGGCTCGGCGCCCACGAGGCGCTGATGGCCTGGGAGGAGCGCCGGATGCGCCGCGAGGTCCGCGCGACGGCCAACCGGCTGGCCAACTTCGACGACGCCAACCTCCGTCGCTCGGCCCGGGCCGCGGTGGCCGCGGGAGCCCGCGTCGAGCGCGCGCTGGAGATCCTCGGCGACGAGGTGCCCGACCACCTGAAGATGGCCGGCGGGCTGCGCCTCGAGCACAAGCAGGCGTCGCTGGAGGAGCTCGGGCAGCTCCACGACCCGGTGCTCACCAAGGACGCCATCGCCGGCCGGATCCGCCGCCTCCTGGCGATGGCCGACAAGCGCGCCGAGGAGCTCGGCATCCCCGACACCGAGGCGTCGCTCACCCCCGAGATGCTCGCCGAGGACGACTGAGCCCCGTACGAGGTCGTGGTCGGTCACGGGCCAGGGACCTTGGTTACTCGTACGTACCCTGAACGTCCCTCAACGCTCCGCAGAGCGGGCGCTAGGGTCGAGGTACCGCTTCGCCGGAGGATTCCGGCAGACATTCAGACGGGCCACAAGACCTAGGAGCAGCAGTGACCGTTCGGGTAGGCATCAACGGGTTCGGCCGGATCGGCCGCAACTTCTTCCGCGCCGTGCAGGCATCCGGGGCCGACGTCGAGATCGTCGGCGTCAACGACCTCGCCGCCAACGACATCCTCGCCCACTTCCTGCGCTACGACTCGATCCTGGGGCGCTTCCCCGGCGTCATCGAGTCGGACGACAACTACCTGACCGTCGACGGGCGCAAGATCTCGGCGACCGCAGAGCGTGACCCCGCCGCGCTGAACTGGGGCGAGATCGGCGCCGACATCGTGATCGAGTCGACCGGCCTGTTCACCAAGGCCGCCGACGCCGGCAAGCACATCGAGGCCGGCGCCAAGAAGGTCATCATCTCCGCGCCCGCCACCGACGAGGACATCACGATCGTGATGGGCATCAACGACGGCGACTACGAGGGCTCGAAGCACCACGTGATCTCCAACGCGAGCTGCACGACCAACTGCCTCGGCCCGATGGCCAAGGTCCTCCTCGACAACTGGGGGATCGACAAGGGCTTCATGACCACGGTCCACGCCTACACGACCGAGCAGCAGCTGCTCGACCAGATCTCCCTCAACCGCAAGGGCCAGATCAACCTGCGCCGTGCGCGGGGTGGCGCCACCAACATCATCCCGACCACCACGGGCGCGGCCAAGGCGATCTCGCTGGTGCTCCCCGAGCTCAAGGGCAAGCTCGACGGCTACGCGCTGCGGGTCCCGGTGCCGACCGGCTCGGTCACCGACCTCACCGTGACGCTGAACGCCGAGGTGACCAAGGACGAGGTGAACGCCGCGTTCAAGGCCGCCGCCGAGTCCGGCCCGCTGTCGAAGTACCTCGAGTACACCGAGGACGAGATCGTCAGCTCCGACATCGTCACCTGGCCCGCCTCCTGCACCATCGACGCCGGCTGCACGCTGGCCAACGGCAACCAGGTCAAGGTCGTCGGCTGGTACGACAACGAGTGGGGCTACTCCAACCGCCTCATCGACCTGTCGGCCCTCGTCGGCGCCTCCCTCTGACAGTGTCCGCGATGCTGGATGCCCTGGGTGACGTCCGGGGCAAGCGGGTCCTGGTCCGCAGCGACCTCAACGTGCCGCTCGACGGCTCGAGGATCACCGACGACGGCCGCGTCCGCGCGAGCGTCCCGACGATCCGGGAGCTGTCCGAGGCGGGCGCCCGCGTGATCGTGGTCGCACACCTCGGCCGGCCCAAGGGGGAGCCCGACGACCGCTACTCCCTGGCTCCCGTGGCGCAGCGGCTCGGTGCCCTGCTCGGCAGGCCGGTCGCGTTCGCCCACGACACGGTCGGACCCTCGGCCACCGAGACGGTGACGGGGCTCGCCGACGGCGACGTCGCCCTGCTGGAGAACGTCCGCTTCAACGCGGGCGAGACCAGCAAGGACGACGCCCTGCGCGGGGCCTTCGCCGAC
>JAHEXO010000202.1 GCA_023252065.1 Nocardioides sp.
CTGGTGATGCTGGTCGTCGGGGTGGAGCCGGTCGTCGTGGGCCCGGTGGCACCAGGCCGGGCACTCCGGGTCGCGATCGAGCTCCTCGTGGTCGTGCATCCTGTCCCCATCGGTCGAACCCCCACGCGCGAACCTAGACGGGTCATCCGACAACCGGGCGCGGGTCCGGCCGAGTTGTCCACAGACGACCCGGGCCCACCTCGGAATTGCCATACGGGTATGACCGGCGTCCGGCCGGAGCGGCAGCAGAATCGGAGCATGCCGGTGCAACGACGTCAGGGACCGCCGACCTGGGAGGAGTTCGGGAAGGAGATCGGGGTGCGGCTCCAGCGGGCCCGCGAGCGACAGGGCCTGAGCCAGGAGCGGACCGCTCACCTGGCCGGGATCGCCTCCTACACCTACCAGAAGTTCGAAAAGGGCGAGTCACGGCCGGGCTCCCCGCTCAACCCCCGGCTCTCGACGCTGCTCGCGCTCTGCCACGTCCTGGAGGTCCGGCTCGAGGACCTGGTGCCGGACGAGGCGCCGGAGCCGGCCGAGCGATGACGGGCTGAGCGATGACGGGCTCACCGATGACGGGCCGACCGATGAACGGGCGATGACCCGCGTGAGCTACACCCACGGGCACTCCGAGAGCGTCCTGCGCTCGCACCGGGCCCGGACGGCGGCGAACAGCGCGGCGTACCTCCTCCCGCACCTGAGGCCGACCGACCGGCTGCTCGACGTCGGCTCCGGCCCGGGCACGATCACCGCCGACCTGGCGGGACTGGTCGCCGAGGTGGTGGCCGTCGAGGTCGACGAGGGCGCCGCGGCACTGACCCGAGCGGGCCTGGCCGAGCGTGGCGTGGCGAACGCCGAGGTGCGGGTGGGCGACGTGCACGCCCTCGACCTGCCCGGAGCGTCGTTCGACGTCGTGCACGCCCACCAGGTGCTGCAGCACGTCGCCGACCCGGTGGCTGCCCTGCGGGAGATGGCGCGGGTGACCCGGCCCGAGGGAGTGATCGCGGTGCGCGACAGCGACTACGCCGCCTTCGCGTGGTACCCCCGCCTGCCCGGTCTGGACCGATGGCTGGCTCTCTACGAGGAGGCGGCCCGCGCCAACGGCGGTGAGCCGGACGCCGGGCGCCACCTGCTCGCCTGGGCGCACGCGGCCGGGCTCTCCGACGTCGAGGTGAGCGCCACTGCCTGGTGCTTCGCCACGCCCGAGACCCGCGCCTGGTGGGGAGGCATGTGGGCCGACCGGATAACCGGCTCGGCCCTGGGCGACCAGCTCGTGCGAGAGGGCCGGGCCGCGCAGGCCGAGCTCGCCGAGGTCGCCGGCGCCTGGCGGGAATGGGCGGCGCATCCCGACGGCTGGATCTCGATCCCGCACGGGGAGCTGCTGGCGAGCGTCGGCTGACGGGTGGTCCGCAGAGGGGCGCGGGGGACCTGGCAACAACCTGACTGGCCCGCTGACCTGCGGCGTTTCGGCAAACTGCCGGTGAATTCCGCGTAACGTTCCGACGCAATGGCGACATGTTCGCATGAGTGGCCACCGGGGGATAGCCGCGACCCGTCCTGACAGATTGGTGTCTTCGCATGCTGCTCCACCTCACCCCGGTGACGCGACACATCGCGCAGGCCATGGTCGTCGACCTGGTCGCGATCGCGATCATCGCGTTCGCCGTCTACTACCGCCGCCACCGACGCTCCGACCTCGCCCTGGCCTACGTGGTCCTCAACATCAGCCTCTTCTCCATCGCCGTGCTGATCGTCAGCGAGACCAAGATCGGTCTCGCCTTCGGGTTCGGGCTCTTCGCCATCTTGTCGATCATCCGGCTGCGCTCCGAGCCGATCGCGCCCGAGGAGGGCGCCTACTACTTCGTCGCGCTGGTCCTGGGGCTGATCAACGGCATGCAGTTCCACAACGCCGTCGTCGCGCGGTTCCTCACCGTCGCCCTGGTGCTGGTCATGGTCGTGCTCGACAACGCGATCGTGCTGCCGCGCGCCCGGCGACAGGTGGTCACCCTCGACATGGTCTACCCCAACGAGGCGCAGATGCGGGTGGACCTCGAGGCGCGGCTCGGGGGCAAGGTCAAGCGCCTCTTCGTCAAGGAGACCGACTACGTCCGCGACATGACCGTCGTCGACGTGCGCTACGTGCCGGTGACGCGCCCACCTCGCAGGTCGCGCGTTCGAGTAGCGCGTGACGAGCACGAGGTCATCGCGTGACTGCCCTGCCGCGGGACGAGGCCTTCGACGACGAGGCGTTCGACGACGAGGCCTTCGACGAGGAGGCCTTCGACGACGAGGACCTCGGGCCCGCGACCGCTGCCCGCGACCGGGTCGCAGCGGCCGTCAAGGTGCTCCCGGCCGTCGACCTGCGGACCATGGAGTCCGGCGCTGCACTGCTCAGCCGCATCGACCGCAAGTACGTCGTGCCGGTGGCGACCCTCGAGCGCCTCGTCACCGAGCTGCAGAGCCGGGACGACTGGGCGGCTCTCGAGATCGACGGCCGTCGCCTCTTCGGCTACGAGTCGATCTACTTCGACACCCCCGACCTCGCGACGTACCGCGCTCACCTGCAGCGGCGTCGGCGTCGCTACAAGGTGCGGGTGCGGCGCTATGTCGACAGCGGGCAATGCATGCTCGAGGTGAAGCGCAAGGGCGTCCGCGGGCTCACCGTCAAGGAGCGCCAGCCGCACGACGTGTTCCGGCGCGCCGATCTCGGCGAGCCGGGCCGTCGCTTCGTCGCCGAGGCCGTCGGCGGAGTCGGCGCTGCAGGCCGCCGGCTGACGGTGGCCGACCTCGAGCCGGTCGTCACCACCACCAACCAGCGCGCCACGATGACCTCGCTCGTTGGTCACGCCCGGCTCACCGTCGACACCGACCTGGTCTGCGGCTGGGACGACCGGCACGTCGCCCTTCGCCCCGGCTACGTCGTGCTGGAGAGCAAGGTCGAGGGCCATGCGGCGACCGTCGACCGGCTGCTGCGCTCGATGGGGGAGCGGCCGGTCGTGATCAGCAAGTACTGCCTCGGCGTCGCCTCTCTCGGCCTCGACGTCCCGAGCAACCCCTGGCGCCGGACCCTCCGGTCCTACTTCGACAGCTGCGCGGGTCCGTCCCCCTGCCTGACCCACTGACCCACCCGACACCCGACCACCCGTTGCTCCAAGGAGTGCCATGTCCAAGCGCCTCGTCCTCGTCGCCACCCTGCTCGGCGTCACAGCGCCGTTCGTCACCGCCTCGCCCGCCCTGGCGGCGAGTCCGGTGAAGATCGCCAAGATCCACTACGGCCAGACCGGCACCAACCTGAACACCGAGTACATCGTGTTCAAGAACAGGTCGTCGCGCACCGTGCAGATGAAGGGCTGGGAGATCATCTCGGCGCCGAGCACCGACAACCAGCACTACTTCTTCCCCGGCACCAAGGTCGGCCCCGGCAAGACCGTCACGCTCTACACCGGCAAGGGCACCAACAGCCCCGGCAAGCGCTACTGGAAGGCGACCACGCCGCGCTGGAACGACAGCGGTGACAAGGCGGTGCTGAAGAACGCCTCCGGCACCACCGTCGACACCTGTCAGTACGCAGGCGGGGGCACGACGGCGTTCTGCTGACCGCCGTACCGGCGTGAGGAGGGCCACCCGAAGATAGGTTAGGCAAACCTAACTTCGGGTTGTTAGGGTGGCGGCCATGCTCGGCAACTACCTGATCGGCCTGCGCGAGGGGCTCGAGGCCTCCCTGGTCGTCACGATCCTGGTCGCCTACCTGGTCAGGTCCGACCGGCGCCACCTGCTCCCACGGATCTGGGCCGGCGTCGCGCTGGCGGTCGCCGTCAGCCTGGCCTTCGGCGCGCTGCTGACCTTCGGGCCGCGCGGGCTCACCTTCGAGGCACAGGAGGCGATCGGCGGCACGCTGTCGATCTTGGCCGTCGTCCTCGTGACCTGGATGATCTTCTGGATGGCACGGGCCGCGCGGGGGCTCGGCGGCGAGCTCCGCGGGCGCATCGACATCGCGGCCGAGGGCGGTCGCTGGTCGCTGGCCGCGGTCGCCGCGCTCGCGGTCGGGCGCGAGGGCCTGGAGACGGCGCTGTTCCTGTGGGCCGCCACCCAGACGGCCACCACCGGCACCGTCACCTCGGTGCCGGCCTGGCAGCCGATCACCGGCGCAGTGCTGGGCCTGGCCACGGCGGTGGCGCTCGGCCACCTGCTCTACCGCGGCGCCGTCCGGATCAACCTCACCCGCTTCTTCACCTGGACCGGCGGCTTCCTGATCGTGGTCGCCGCCGGCGTGCTCGGCTACGGCGTGCACGACCTCCAGGAGGCCGGCATCCTGCCGGGCCTGAACAACCTCGCCTGGGACGCCTCGGGCACCGTCGACGAGAGCAGCTGGTACGGCGCGCTGCTCAAGGGCGTCCTCAACTTCTCCGCCCAGACCCCCTGGCTCCAGATGGGCGTCTGGACGCTCTACCTCGCGGTGACGATGACCTTCTTCGTCCGCGGCGTCCGCCGGCGGGGCTATGCCCAGGCCGCACCGGCCGCCGCCGCGTCGTCACCCGACCGCCAGCCCGCGTGACGTCCCCTCCCAGGAAGAGACCCATGCGCTTCGCCCTGCCCTTCGCCGTTCTCGCGGCGACGCCGCTGCTGGTCGCCTGCACGCAGAACGCCACCGCTGAGGACTCCACCGCTCGCGGACCGGTGACGGTCACGTCGACCGACAACAGCTGTGACCTCTCCGCCGACTCCGCCCCGGCGGGCCCGGTCACCTTCCGGGTGACCAACAGCGGCTCGAAGGTCACCGAGTTCTACCTCTACTCCGCCGACGGCAAGCGGATCGTCGGCGAGGTCGAGAACATCGGACCCGGGCTGCAGGGCACCCTGATCGTCACCGCCGAGCAGGGCACCTACCTGACGTCGTGCCGGCCGGGGATGTCCGGCCAGGGGATCCGGGCCGACTTCACCGTCACCGAGCCGGCCGACGGCGCGGCCGCGCCCTCGCGCGACCAGGCGCTGGTCGCCCAGGCGCAGGACGACTACCGCACCTGGGTCCAGCGGCAGGCGGACCGCCTCGTCGCCCGCACGGCGCTGTTCGTCGCGGCGTACCAGAAGGGTGACGACGACCGTGCTCGGGCAATCTACCCGGTCGCCCGCACGCCCTGGGAGGCGATCGAGACCGTGGCGGAGTCCTTCGGCGACCTCGACCCCGAGACCGACGCGCGGGAGGCCGACCTCGCGGCGGGCCAGAGGTGGACCGGCTGGCACCGGATCGAGAAGGACCTGTGGCCCGAGCGCGCGAAGGCCC
>JAHEXO010000203.1 GCA_023252065.1 Nocardioides sp.
GCCGAGGCCGTCGGCCTGCTCAGCACCATCCTCGGCTTCGGCAAGGACGCGCTGGCCCGCACCTACGTCTCGCTCGCCTCCCACCGCCGGGTGCCGAGCCTCGACCTGACCGCCCTGTTAGCCGGCCCCCAGTGACGAGCCGTCAGCCGGCCCAGACCGGGGCGACCTCCTTGCGGTAGCGGCGTCCCAGCAGCCCGCCCAGCACCGCCAGGACCGGGCGCGGCACGCTGGCTTGCAGCGCGGCCTGCTCCTCGGGCGTCGCGCCGTCCTGCACCCAGGCGAAGAACGTCCCGGCCTTCGCCGGCCCGACCCGCCGGCTGAACTTCCGGCCCATCTCCTTGACCGCCGGGTCGTCCTCGTGCTGGGCCAGGACCGCCTCGGTCTCCTGCTCCTCGTGGTCGAGGTGCGTCACGGTGGTCGTCTGGAGGGCCTGCATCGCGGCCGCCGCGGCGTCGGCATCCGCCCGGGTCGCCGTACGACGCAGCGTCGACATCGCATCGCCGGCGGCTGCGAGGTCAGCGGCCATCTGCTCGTGCTCGGCGTCGAAGGACTCGATGGTCGGCCCGGTGATGCCGATCGCCTTCATGGCGGGCCAGGCGATCTTGTGCTCTCCCTCGTGGTGCTCGGTGAGCTGGGCGTCGAAGTTGGCCCAGGCCCGGTGGAGCGCCTCGGCGCGGCCGCGGTCACCGTCGCGGAAGGCGTCCAGGGCCCGGTGGAACCGGTCGAGGTCGCGGCGGACCGCGCAGTGGATGACCTTGTTCATGCTCATGGGTGGGGTCGATGAGGGCATGTGGCCACGCTAGGAGCAGACCCGTCGTGTGGGAAGGGGACGCTCCCGTAGGTTGTGACAGAGGAGAACGCCGTACGGCGGCCTCCGGGGAGGCAACGTCATGAGGAGCCGGCTCGCCAGATTCGTGTTGTGGGCCGCGCGCTGGAAGGCGGTCGGCGAGGTGCCGAGCAGTGGCGTGCTGGTCGGTGCTCCGCACACGTCCAACTGGGACTTCGTGATGATGCTGCTCATCATGTGGCGCGGCGGGGTCACCCCGCGGGTGCTGATCAAGAAGGAGCACTTCAAGGGTCCGCGTCGATGGCTGCTGCCGCGGCTCGGCGGCGTGCCGCTCGACCGCGAGAACCCCGCAGCGGTGGTGCGCGACCTGGTGCGTGAGGCTCGCAGCGGCGAGCCGTTCCTGCTGATCCTGGCGGCGGAGGGCACCCGGCAGAAGGCGGAGTACTGGAAGTCGGGCTTCTGGCGGATCGCCCGCGCGGCCGACCTGCCGATCGCGCTCGCGTTCATCGACGGACCCACCCGGACGGCGGGTTTCGGCCCGACCATCACCGCGACCGACGACGTCGTGGCCGACATGGACCAGGTGCGGGCCTTCTACGCCGACAAGCGCGGTCTGCACCCCGAGCTGCGCACGGAGCCCCGCCTGCGTGAGGAGCTCCGCGCCGGGAAGTGACCCGGCTCAGCCCATCGGGCTGCCGTAGTCGGTGAACGGCGGAGCCTGGTCGTCGGCCCGCCGCAGGTCGTCGGCCACGTCCTCCATCTCGTCCTGCTGCCGGCTCGAGGAGCGCGCCAGCACCCAGACGAGGATGCCGAACGCGGCCAGGCCGAACAGGAGGGCGATGACGTAGAGCACGCGCCATGGTCTCAGCCGCGGCCCGCCACCGGCGTGGCCGCCAGGAGAACGTCGGGTGAACGAGAGCTCAGCCGGCGCGGTTGTCGTTGGCGATCGCCTGGCGCAGAGCAGCCTCCAGAGTGGGCTTGAACGCCGGCTCGCCGTTGCCGTAGACCGCGATCACGTGCCGCAGGTTCGGGAACGAGCTGCCGCCGCGCGACTGGGTGTAGACCGGCTCGACGTAGAGCACCTTGCCGTTGACCGGGATCGACAGCAGGTTGCCGAGCACGACCTGGGAGTTGCCGTTGCGCTGCAGGGTCAGGGCGCCGGCGATCCGGTTGTCGGACTCGATGTCGTTCTGGATCTGCGCCGGCGACTCGAACTGGCTGGCCGCGGGGAACTGCAGGAGCGTGAACTTCCCGTAGTCGGGCCCGGGGACCGCGTCGACGCTGAGGAACGCCGCCAGGTTGCGTCCGTTGAGGGTCACCATCGGCGTCGACAGGGCATACCTGGCGTCGGTGTCGCCGGTGGCCGACAGTGACATGTAGGCCGACGCCATGGTCGGCTGCGAGCCGCCCTTGCTGATCTGTCCGGTCGTGGCGTTGAAGCTCTTCGCGGCCGCCACGGTCGGGTCGGAGGGGATCTTCCAGTAGTCGGCGCCGCTGTAGAAGTCGCCCGGGTCGGTCACGTGGTAGCGGGTGAGCAGGGTGCGCTGCACGTCGAACAGGTTCTGCGGGTAGCGCAGGTGCGGCAGCAGGTCGGCGGGGATGTCGGACTGCGGCTTCACCAGGTCGGGGAAGGCGCTCTCCCACGACTGCAGCATCGGGTCGGGGTGGCCGGTCTGGTCCCACTCGTAGAGCGACACCTGTCCGGTGTAGGCGTTGACGACGGCCTTCACCGAGTTGCGCATGTAGTTGAGGTTGACGTTGGGCTGCTGCACGTTCGAGCCCGACGTCGTCAGCGGGCTCGACGTCGCCTGCCGCAGGTTGGTCCGCTGCGAGTTCGGGTAGTTGTTGCTCGTGGTGTAGCCGTCGACCACCCACTCGACCTGCCCGCCCACGATCGCGGGGTAGACGTCACCGTCGAGCGTCAGCCACGGCGCGACCCGGGCGACGCGGCTGCGCGGGTTGCGCACGGTGAGCAGCTGGGACCCGCTGTTGACGCCCGCGGAGAAGAAGATGTTGGGGTCGCGGAGCTGCACCGCGTAGAGCAGCCGGGTCAGCTGCGAGCCGATCGGGATGCCGCCCCCGCCGTCGTACGTCGTGCGGGCGCCGCGCTGGCCGCCGCCCGGGTTCGGGTGGTCGAACTCGACCTTCTCGGTGCTGCCCGGGGGCTGCCCGACGATCGAGTAGCCGGGGGAGTTCTGCCCGAAGTAGATGCGCGGCTGGTCGACCGGGATCGCGTTCTGCGGAGGCAGGCCCCCGTTGACGAACGTGGGCGTGCCCTGGGCGTTCACCTGGTTGGTCGGCGCCGCCACCACGCCGTACCCGTGGGTGTAGACGAGGTGCCGGTTGCCCCACGAGCCGCGCGGGATGCCCTGGAGGTTGAGCTCGCGGGCCGCGATGACGACGTCCTGGCTCCCCGTTCCGAGCGGGTAGGTGCCCATGTCGATCGTCGACTTGAACTGGTAGAAGGACTGCAGGGCCTGCTTGACGTTGTAGGTCGGGGACACGATGTTCGGGTCGAGCAGCCGCACCTGGGCCGTGCGCTCGACGGAGGCCGGCGTCGTGCTCGTGCTGGTGCTCTGGCCGTACTCCTGGGTCGTGATCACGCCGTCGAGCCCGAACGCCGCGAGCGTGGCGGCCTGGTTGTTCACGATCTCCGGCTGGTCGAGGCTCGCGGCGCTCGGCTGCTCGCGGAAGCGGTAGACCAGGGCCGGCCAGGCCAGGCCGAAGACGAGGGAGGCGACCACGACGGCGGCGACGCCGAGCACCAGGAAGCGCAGGCGCTTGAGCCAGATGTTGGCCAGCACCAGCACGCCGGCCAGCAGCGCGACGACCGCCAGGATCGTGCGGCCCGGCAAGGTGGCGTGGACGTCGGTGTAGCCCATGCCGGTGACCAGCCCGCGAGGCGAGGTCGTCAGCGCGTAGCGGCTGACCCAGAATCCCGCCGCCTTGACCAGCAGCCAGAGGCCGACCAGCAGCGACAGCTGGGACTTGAACGCCGGCGTGAGCTTCCGGCCGCGGCCGCGGATCCGGATCGCGCCGTAGAGGTAGGAGGCGATCAGCGAGACGACCAGGCAGGTGACGACGATCGAGCTCAGCAGGCTCACGAGGAGCTGGTGGAACGGCAGCACGGCGACGTAGTAGGAGATGTCGCGGTGGAAGTGAGGGTCCTGCTGGCCCCAGGGCTGGGCGTGCCGCCAGAGCAGGTAGGTCTGCCAGTGCTGTGCGGCGCGGGTGCCGATCCGGACGCCGAGGTAGACCGCGACGACCAGGATGATCCAGGCCCGGAACCGCTTCTCGAGCCGCAGGTAGCGCGCACGCCAGCGGTTGCGCTGTGGATCCGGGCGGAACGGCGGGCGGTGCCTGACCAGCCACCCCAGCGAGCCGGCGACGGCCGCCGCGGTGATCACGCCGAAGACCACGAAGAGGAGGATCTCGGACCACAGGATGGTGCCGTAGACGTCACCGGCGTGGACCGAGCGGAACCACAGCACGCTGGTGCGGATGTTGACCAGCGCGAGCAGCGTCCACCACAGGGCGACGAGCACGATCGCGGCCATCACGAGACGGATGAGGATCCTCTTCGTCCGGGACGACGCGACCGCACGCAGCGTGTCCGGGGAGGCCGATGGCACGGGCGGAACCCTACCAACGGCGTGGTCACGACCCCGCTTCGGCGAAGCCTCTCCACCACCGGGGCGTGTCCGGGCTCACAGCCGCGGACGAGCCCTGCTCAGGCGGTGACTGTGGGTGTCGCGACCGGCTCCAGCCACGTGTGCACGAGCGGTACGACGGAGGCGCCCTCGCCGCTGGCCGAGGCGACGCGTTTCATCGAGCCGGAGCGGATGTCGCCGACGGCGAAGATGCCGGGCACCGTGGTCTGGAGGGTCTCCGGCGGGAGCCCGTCGTGCCAGGCGTCCGCCGGCACCTCGCGGCCGGTGAGCACGAACCCCTTGGTGTCGCGCGCGACCTGGGGCGGCAGCCAGTCGCAGTGGGCGACGGCCCCGAGCAGCAGGAACAGGCCGCCCACGTCGCGCCTCCTCCGCTCCCCGGTCTCGCTGTTCTCCACCTCGATCCACTCCAGGCGGGCCTCGCCGCCGCCGTCGACGACGGCGCTGCAGCCCTCGACGGTGATCCGCGGGTTGAACGCGATCTCGCCGATCAGGTACGACGACATGGTCGCGCTCAGGTCGGGGCGCCGGACCAGGATGGTGACGCTGCGGGCGAAGCGGGACAGGTGGATCGCGGCCTGGCCGGCGGAGTTGCCGCCACCCACCACGACCACGTCGAGGCCCTCCATCTCGCGCGCGGCGGTCATCGCGGCGCCGTAGTTCACGCCGTTGCCGACCAGCGCGTCGATGGCGTCGACGCCGAGCCGACGGTAGGTGACCCCCGACGCGATCACGACCGCGCGGGCACGGACGTCGCCGCCCTCGGTGCGCACCACGTGGGGCGCGCCGTCGAGACCGACC